>CANQOZ010000025.1 GCA_947625585.1 uncultured Eubacteriaceae bacterium | reverse complement strand
TTCCTAATATGGTGTAACAAAAGTTGTTTAACTTTTTTTGTTAAATTTTTTGTCCAATTTTTGAGACACAATCTAATAAATTGAGACAATAATTTAATCGTTTACTTTGAGTTATTAACATCATTTTTTGAAAAAAGTATATTTTGCTTAAAGGTAAGTGGAAATTTTACTTTAAAAAATACGGATATTAGGAGGAAATTTTAGAAAAGCTACAACAATTAGATGATTGTTTATTAACTCAAATTTGTAATTTTCAATTTAAAACTGCAACCACAATATAATTTATTTATATTATACGATTCAACTAAATCTAGAGAGAATGAAAAAAATTTATCTTACAACCATTATGGTTCTCTTCATAATTTTTGGTTCCCTATCTCAAGTATTAGCAGAAGATACTCAATTACCAGCAAAATATGATTTGAGAAACCTAAATGGTAAAAACTATGTTAGTAGTGTAAAGTTTCAAAACCCATGGGGAGATTGCTGGGCATTTGCAAACATAGCCAGTATTGAAACGAGTGCTCAACTACAAGGAGCTAAATCAAATTTAGATCTATCTGAACGTGCTTTAGCCTGGTTTAATGCCAAACTTCAAAAGACATGGGGTAACCCAGACAGCGACTATGAAGGTATTTATATTCTGAATACTCAAGGAGCCCCTCAAGGAATTGGATTTGAAACATATGGGAGTTTAAATTCCGGCGGTAACCAATATTATACAATAAACCAGTATTCTACTTGGCTTGGCGGAAATACCTCTGCAGCCGCACCTTACCAAAATGACGAAAACCTGGTAGACAATCATGGTACTCCAACTATGCAAGGTACTTGGAGCTTACCATACAACATGCTCTATAATGATGAGATCAGACTCCGTAATGGTGGTGTTCGTTCTTCTTCTGTTAGTCAGAATGCGGATAAAACAATTTATTATAATACGGATCCACAAACATTTATAACACAGATGAAACAGGATATTTTGGAACACGGTGCAGTTTCAATCAATATAGGCTTCAATCAGGACCGTTTTACTGGAAATACCTATTTTAATTCTAAAACAAATGCTTACTATAACTATGAACCTACTCCAATAGACCATGCAGTCTGTGTCGTTGGTTGGGATGATACTTATCCTGCTTCTAACTTTATGGTTAAGCCACCAGGAGATGGAGCTTTGATTGTTAAAAATTCATGGAGTACAGACTGGGGTGATAATGGTTACTTCTATTTATCCTATTATGATACAGCTATTGATGATTACATTTGGTTTGATGCCGAAACGCCTGATATTACAGGAGGCTATACTTATGATAATAACTACCAATATGACCTTCTAGGTGGTAAAAACGGATCTATTATGTCTCGTTTTATCGATAGAGCTATGGATGCTGGAATTCAACCAAATACCTATAAATTTGCTAACATCTTTGAGTCAGACCATAATGAAACTCTTGAAGCCGTTTCTGTTTATAATGCTGCTGTGGTTCAAAATTACCAAGCTGTAGTTGATACCAACATTCAAGTTTACATTTTAAATAACAATTATTCATCTCCAACTGATGGGAATTTAGTAGCTAATGGTTCGCTTTCTGTTGACGAACTAGGTTTTTATACTGTTGAACTCGATAAGCCTGTTAAGTTAACAAAGGGAACAAAATTCTCAGTTGTTGAAACACAAAATGCATCTGTTACTGTTCAGGGACAAGAATTTCAAACATCACTTGTTTCTTTCGAAACAGGATTGGATCATCCAGTTGACCAAGATCTAATTGGTCCAGATGGTTCAAAGATTGGAACATCGATTCAAACTTATCAAGCTCACGCAAATCCCGGTGAATCATTTATCTATGGTGTAGGTGGAAATACCTGGTTAGATGTAACAAGTAGTACGGTTCAAAATGATCCTATTTTAAGCACGACTACTGATATACCTTATTTAGGGAATACAATTCAAGCTAAGACAGTCATCGGTAATGCCATGATTAAAGCTTTTACAACGGATGACGGGGAAAGTAAACCTACTCCTAGTACTCCAGAAGTTGATAGGATTGATCTTTCACCAGATATTATTTACCTTTCAACAGAACCAGGAAATACGAACAGCGTTACTATAAATGCAACTTTCTCACCATCTAATGCTCATCTTGATGTTGAAAACCTTAGATGGGGAGCAACCGAAGGAATCTTAGATATTCAAGTAGATCCTTCAAATACTTCAGCTACAATAACAGCTCTTCAAGAGGGTTATGCAGCAGTTGAATGTTTTAATGGAGCCCATTTTGGAACTGCTGTAGTATGGGTAACAAATCAACCACTGGTAGCCGAGGGAATCGAAGTAGAACACATATCTCCTGATTCCTTTAATGTGGCAGTTACAGACGTTCATCCAAATCCGGCAATACCAAGTGCTCAAAATATTAATATAGATGCGGTATCCATCTTCCTCTGGTCAGAGACGAATCAAGGGGATATTAATGCTAAGAGAGTTGAAAGTGATGGAAGTGGAGACTTCCTCTTAAGAAATGTTCCGGTTAATGATACAGCAGTTAATAATTATTTCTTAAATGCTGATAATATAAACTTAAATGTTTATGCAAACAGTGGAAACGACTTCTACTGGCTTGATGCTTCTAAAGTAAATTGGGTCGAGAACTCGTTGATTAATCCGCAATCGATTAGACAAACTAAAGATTTAATGACATACATTACTTATGGTCAAAATATAGGTTTCGTTCAGCCTTCCGTTACTGAAACTACTCCATCCGGCGTAATTGGGAGCGATACATCTAGACATTTAGAAGGAGTTCGTATTTCATCTAATGTAATGGGAATGAATGCCATAACAAAAGTCTACGCTCAAGGTTTAGGATGGATTGAAAGTCAGGATGGATCTTATTGTGGAACAATGGGACAAAACAGACCTATTGAGGCAATGACCATAAACCTTGAAGGTCCATATTCGGCTGAAATAGGTGGACAATTAATGTATAGAGCTTACATTGATGGTCAAGGTTGGACAAATTGGGTAATAAACAATACCCAAGTGGGTAATCCAAACTCCGGTCAACCAATTCTTGCTATCGATTTAAGATTCAACGAAGATAGATAGTTTTAAAAAAGCATTCTCATAATTTTCTTGAGAGTGCTTTTATTTTTTCAATTAAAATCTTAGATGGTTCTGTTAAAAATATATCTTGCCTAAGATCGTAATCGTTTACACTCAAAACGTCGACGTGTCGAGTGTAAACGTTTAATCATTTTGGTAAAATCTAATTATGTAGCGGGTTTCCCCGCTATCCATAACTAAATTTATATATTTTAACAGCAATTAAAGGATTTATTAATAGAATTTCCGGATTATATGGATTTCCTAATCGAACTTTGCTTCTTAAGGCTTCGTTTAAAAGATTAATTATCACGACTTTAAGAATCAAGTTTAAATTCTTTAAATTACTGTGAACATGATCTAATACTGCTATATATTGTTCCTTTCTGTAAATTAAAGAGATTTAATTTTTAAATTCCAGCCAGCTGGATGAATCAAAGCGACCTAAAACAACTAATATCATCCAGATGAAATTTTAACTAAAATGGTTATCGATAACTGTATCTATTTATACCCATTATTTCTAATTTAAGCATTAATTTTTCAAAATTTAGTACTAAATTTAAAAATTTAAGCATAATTTTAGTAAATTTAAGTAATTTTGTTATTTAAATTCATACTTCTACTTTCCTAACAAAAACACTCTTTTATTGAACTACTTCTAAACGCTTTCTATTAATTGGATTTTTGATGTTCTACTATCAGCTTTGAAATTTTGCTATAATAAAATTCTTAAAATTGAGACGGATTTTCTAGGAAGGAATCGTATTGATCAAAAAAATTTTAAGTACACTGTTTATCATTGTTCTGTTAATGCTTCCTTCTGCCTATGCTGCTGAGTCAAATTTTAAAAATTATAAAGCTCAGAGCGGTTTGGAAGTCAATCCTGCACAATTAACATTAGAGAAGAACGAATTTAAGAAATTATCGACTAATAGTAATCTTGGTTCCGTTACCTGGTCAAGTGCAAATAATAAAATTGCAATGGTAAGTCAAGACGGGATTGTTACAGGAATTTCTCCAGGAACTACAACGATTATAGCTACAACAAGTGATGGTGAATTTTCTGGTAATTGCGAAGTAACTGTTATTGAAGAGAAACCACATCTTTCATTTAGAACTCACGTTGAAAACATTGGTTGGGATAACTATGAAACTGATCGAACTGAAGGTGGAACAACCGGTCAGGCACTAAGGTTAGAAGCTATTCAGTTTAAATTAGTTGGTAAATCTGGTAATGACTTTTATGGCGGACTTGGACTTAAATATAGAAGTCATGTTCAGGATATTGGATGGGAAAGTTATAAAACAAACAATGCTATCTCCGGAACTACTGGACAAGCTAAAAAAATTGAAGCTATCCAACTATCTTTAACTGGAACCCTATCCAATAATTATGACATTTATTACAGAACTCATTGCGAAGATATCGGTTGGACTGGTTGGGCCAAGGATGGACAAGCTTGTGGAACAGAAGGTTTTAACCGAAGATTAGAAGCAATTGAAGTAAAGCTTCTTTCTAAAGATGATCCCGAAGCACCTACCCAAGATGCTCAAATTTTTTATTCTACATTAGGAGATGGTAATCTCCGTATTAGTGGACATTCTCAAGATATCGGATGGCAAGACTATGTTAATGATGGCCAAATTGTTGGTACAACTGATCAAAACAAAAGTTTAGAAGCTTTTCGAATTAACCCAAATCCTAACTTACCGGAAGGAACAGTTCAAGCTAGAGCTTATATTCAAGGTTCTGGATGGTCGAATTGGATAGACAGTCCAAATGTTGTTGGTACGGTTGGTGAAAGTAAAAGAATTTTTGCTATTGAACTAAGATTAACAGGACCCTTAGCAAATGAATATAATATCTCCTATCAAATTTTTGCTGATCAAAAAGGTTGGGAAGATTGGGTTAGCGATGGTCAAGCTGCTGGTAAACCAAGAAATCAATTAAAAATTGAAGCTATTAATATCAAACTTGTTCATAAATAGTTTAAAATTACCTGGAATTTCAAGAAAGTACTGAAATTTCAGGTTTTCTTATTTACCATCCTTTTAATTAAAACTACTTGTTTCCAAAAACATCCAAAACTAAAAACGTTCACAACTTATTGAAAATTATCCTTAATTGAAATTTTCATTTATTTCGACTATAATAATTTTGCCATTATAGAAATGCATCGGAGCATTCTAAATGGCTTTTTTAACGGAAAGAATAAAAAGAGGTAAACAATGAAAACAGCTGATTTATCCTATTTAGGATTCGGTCAAACCGCTGTTCCTATAAACATAAATAAAATCCGCTTAATTGAAGAAGCGATTCATAATAAGGAAGGTCGTCTAACCGATACGGGTGCTTTATCCGTTAATACCGGAAAGTATACGGGTCGTTCACCTGAAGATAGGTTTATTGTTGATAATGCTGCCAGTCACGATATTGTTGAATGGGGTGAAGTTAACAAACCATTTGATCAAGACAAATTTGACAAACTATATAAGAAAGTAATAGATTACCTAAACCCAAAACATCTCTATGTTTATGATGGCTTTGCAGGTGCTGACAGAGTTTATAGAATGCCGCTGAGAGTTGTTACAGATAAAGCTTATCAAAACTTATTTGTAAACAACCTCTTTATTACACCTCCAATGAATCAAGGAATCCATCCTGAGTTTACCGTAATTGCTGCTCCATTTTTTAAATGTGTTCCTGAAGTTGACGGAACAAATTCTGAAGCAGCAGTCATAATTGACTTCGACAAACGTGTTGTCTTAGTTGTTGGGACTCAGTATTGTGGTGAAATTAAAAAGTCTATTTTTTCAATAATGAATTACAGACTTCCAAGATATAACGTACTTCCAATGCACTGTTCAGCTAACATGTCCGATGATGGAAGGACTGCCTTATTCTTTGGATTATCAGGAACCGGTAAAACAACACTTTCAGCTGATCCAAACCGTCGACTAATTGGAGATGATGAACACGGTTGGAGTGAAAATGGTGTCTTTAACTTTGAAGGTGGTTGCTACGCTAAGTGTATTAACTTAAAACGTGAACTCGAACCTGAAATTTGGGATGCTATTAAAACAGGTGCTGTTGTCGAAAACGTCGTTTATGATGAAGAAGGTCATGCTGATTTTGATGATACTACTTTTACCGAAAACACCCGTGTTGGATATCCTTTAAACTATATTTCAAATGCTGTTATTCCAAGTGTTGGAAATAATCCGGATACCATTATATTCTTAACAGCCGATGCGTTTGGAGTTTTACCTCCAATTTCAAAACTTGAAAAGAATCAGGCTATGTTCCACTTTGTATCCGGTTATACCAGCAAACTCGCTGGAACTGAAAGAGGTGTTACAGAACCTGAAACAACCTTCTCAACCTGTTTTGGAGCTCCATTCTTACCACTACCAGCTGGTCAATATGCAGATCTTCTCGGTAAGAAAATTGAAGAAAATGATTGTGATGTTTATCTAGTTAATACCGGCTGGATAGGCGGAAAATACGGAACCGGAGAACGAATCAAACTTCCATATACTAGAGCAATGGTTAATGCTGCTGTTAATGGAAAGTTAAAAGATGTTAAATATGTCCATGATGATATTTTCAACGTTGACGTTCCGACTTCTTGTCCAGGCGTTCCTTCAGAAATACTTAATGCTCGTGAACAGTGGAAGGATAAAGACGAATATGATAAAACAGCAAAGGAACTAGCACAAGCATTTATTGATAACATTCAAAAATACGATAACTTAAGTGAAGAAATTAAAAGTGCTGGTCCAACTATAGATTAAGTGAATTCCAATCGGTCTCAATTATGGGACCGGTTTTAATTTTCTCTAAAATGCTATCTAATTCACCTCGAATTCGGGTAAAAACTAAATAAAACACCCGATTGGATTGAGGTATGAATAAACATAACCGTCTTTTTGAACTCTTTTGGACTTATATTAAAATTGGTGCATTCACCTTCGGTGGTGGATATGCTATGATTTCTTTAGTTCAAGCTGAAATCGTTGACAAAAAACATTGGATCTCAACAAAAGAATTTATGAATATGATTGCCATCTCTCAGGCAACACCTGGAGTTATTGCTATCAATACGGCTACCTTTGTTGGATATTACATAGGTGGTTTCTGGGGATCTTTAGTAGCAACGCTTGGAGTAACTATTCCCTCTTATATTGTCATTGTTATAATCTCACTCTTTATTAACCAGTTTCTTGAGTTAACATGGGTTGCTTACGCTTTTGAGGGAATTCGGGCAAGTGTGATCGTTTTAATCTTAGATGCTGTTTTTAGAATGGGTAAACAAATCAAGCCGAATATGTTTAACATTGTTTTAGGCCTTACTGCCTTCTTAATAGCATCCTTTACAGATTTTAGCGTAGTACTTTTAATCTTAATCGGTGGAATACTTGGAATAATCTGGCAAATCTATATTGTAAAAGCTTATGAGAATGAAAATAACAAGGAGGAAGTAGACAATGATCACTAAACTTGTAACCCTCTTTGGAGTATTCTTCCTAATTGGGCTCTTTACAATCGGTGGTGGATACGCAATGATTCCATTGATCCAACAACAAGTCGTACAAAACTTTGGTTGGATTTCAATGGAGAAATTTGTAGACTTTTTAGCTATAGCAGAATCAACTCCCGGTCCATTTGCTGTCAATATTGCTACCTTTATTGGAATGGATATGGATGGATTAATTGGAGCTGCTGTAGGAGTTCTTGGTTGTATCCTACCCTCTTTTATCATAATCCTAATTATTGCCAAATATTTGAGAAACTTCTCAGATAATAAATTTGTTAAAGCAGCTTTATATGGAATGATGCCAATAGTTGTTGCTTTGATAGCAAGTGCAGTTTTTACACTGTTCTTATCGAATGTTTTGCATACATCCGTTCAGGACTTTACCTTTTCAAACTTTGATTGGAAAGCGCTAGTAGCGTTTGTAATAGCTGTCTTCATCTATTACAAATTTAAAATAAATCCGATCCTGCTCATTGTTATAAGTGCAGGTCTTGGAATTATCCTTTATGGATTGTTGCCTATGATTGGAATTTAAATCAATGAAAATATTATTAGCATCAAAATCGAAGAGACGTCGAGATTTAATTAAACAAGTTACTGACAACGTCTCCTTTACAGAAAGTGGAGCAGATGAAACTCTCCCTAAAATAAATCTAACTCCTAGTGAATCAGCAATGTTTCTAGCTGAAAAAAAGGCACTAACTTCACTACGTCATCATACTGATCGTATGAAAGATGATGAATTAATTGTTGCATGTGATACTGTTGTTACACTAGGAGACAAAATATTTGGAAAACCAAAAGATAGACAGGAAGCTTTTGAAACTTTAAAAGAATTATCCGGTAAAACTCATTCAGTTATTACAGCAGTTTGTATATTAAATAAATCACATAAACATGACCTGTTTTATGAAGTAACCGATGTTACTTTCAATGACTTAACAGATGAAATGATCAACGACTATATTGATACCGGTGATCCATTTGACAAAGCAGGTTCCTATGGAATTCAAAACGTTCCAAAAAGCTTTATTAAACAGGTTCAAGGTAATTATGATAATGTTGTTGGTTTACCTACTAAGAAGTTAAAAACTCACTTAGACGAATTTAGCAAATTCTCTAATTTTGAAAACTCACCAAATAATGCAACTCCTTATATTAACCTGTTAAAGCATCATATGAAACACATCCATAAAGCGAATTCTGAAAAAATAAAAGAAGCAAGAGAATATCTCTTAACCAAAACGATGCCAGAATGGGCACTAGGTGATATTCTAGATTTAGCAGTTGATATTGTAGGAATGACGGGTGATCTTCACCCAGCACCATCAAAAAAATTAATTTTTGTTATGGCTGGTGATCATGGAGTAGCAGATGAAAGTGTTTCAGCTTATCCACAGGAAGTTACAGTCCAAATGGCTGAGAATATCTTAAATGGTGGAGCTGCTATAAATGCGTTTGCTAATCAGGCTGGAGCTGATGTTGTTCTAGTAGATATGGGAATTAAAAATCCTGAAAAACTATACGATAATGATCTAGAGGAAGAATACAAAGTTAGAATCAGACAGGGAACCCATAATATAAAAAAACAATCAGCGATGCACCATAGTGAAGCTTTAAAAGCGATTTTATCCGGTTATAACTTAGCTAATAAGAAAATTAGAGAAGAAGGTTATAACGTAATTGGAATTGGTGAACTCGGTATTGGGAATACAACTTCTGCTGCAGCAATCACTGCTGTTGTTACAGGAAAACCCGTACAAAAAGTTACCGGACGTGGAACCGGACTAGATGATACTGGCCTTAGAGATAAAATAAAAGTAATTGAAGAGGCAATAGAAGTAAATCAGCCAAATCCAGAAGATGCAGTCGATATTTTAAGTAAAATTGGCGGATTAGAAATTGGTGGAATGGTTGGAGTTATTCTATCTTGTGCTGTTAATAATGTTCCGGTAATTATTGATGGTTATGTTGCTTCGAGCGCAGCACTTCTAGCTTATCTCTTAAAACCTGAAACTTTAGATTATATGGTCTTCTCCCATAAATCAGCAGAGCCTGGACATGACAGTTTCTATCAATTCTTTGGAAAGAAACCACTTTTAGATTTAAATATGAGGTTAGGAGAAGGTACAGGTTCAGCTTTAGCTATGAATCTTGTTGATGCTTCTAAAGCAATTTTAAATCAGATGGCTACATTTGAAAGCGCCGGTGTTTCAACTAAAAATGAATAAATTTGAACTCTCGATCAGATTCGGGAGTTTTTTATTTAATAATATTAGTATTATTTTAATAATTTTTCTGGCTTAATTAATCAAAAATTAAAGATAATATTATGATTTTTTGTCACCTTTTTGATTTACTTTTTAAATTCAATATTTCATTAAATTTCCAAATTGGGGCAAAAAAATTCTATCATAACCATCCGACCCATGGTAATGATAGAAAAAATATATAGTTTTTTTCAGTCCCACTTAAAGGGGCTTTTTTTCTAACTAAATTATACTATTTTTAATCCAGTATCATCAAATGAGAGAATAAAAACTGATTTAGATAAAATCAATGCTACTTCATAATAATTACGTAATGAATTATTATTTTACTCAAATAAACAAATTTAAAAAGTATTCACTTTAAATTCGGAGGAAAAATTGCGAAAACTATTATTACTTTTAATCGCTTTGATGCTATTCTTTACCATTACTGCTTGTTCTTCGTCTAATTCTACATCTACAGAAGGTACTAATAATGAAGAAACTGCAGAAGCAGTTGGCGATGATGAAGGCACAAAACCTCAAGATCAGATTTTAGTAGCTTATTTTTCAGCTACTGGAAATACAGCTAACGTTGCAAACATGATAACTGATGCTTTAAATTGTACGGAATTTCAAATAATGCCAACTCAACCATATTCCGAAGAAGATCTGAATTATGATAATCCGGATAGTCGTGTTTCGGTTGAACATAATAATCCTGATCGAAACGTTGAAATCAACCAAATAACTCCTGATGGATGGGATAATTATGATACTGTTTTCATTGGCTATCCGATATGGTGGGGAGAAGCAGCTTATCCTGTTGATACGTTTGTTAAAAACAATAATTTTGAAAATAAAGTAGTTGTTCCATTTTGTACGTCTGGTTCTTCAGGCATTGGTCAAAGTGCTAAAAATTTAGAACAACTGACAAAAACTGGTAACTGGTTAGATGGAATGCGATTCCCATCTGATGCTACAACATCTGATGTCGACAACTGGTTACAGGAAATTGGTTATACTGATTAAAAGTGTGCTGCTCAAATTGAGCAGCTTTTTTAAACAAAAAAACCCCGGTCAAATACCGAGGTCATCCAACACCTAAATCAGTGTTATTTATTAGAATATGTAAATTTTGGATCTTATTTAATTCTGGATACAGTTCACCTATAAATTCTTTAATTAATTCCGGATCAGAAGGTAGTCCAGTACGTTGTTCATAAATATTTAAGTAAACATCTTTAAAATTGCTAGTAGCTATTTTAATATCTTCAAGCAGTGTTTCCTTATTTTGCCCTTTAACTCCATATAAGAGACAGCATTCATCGAAAACCTGCTTTACTTTATCTAAGTCCAATTTTCCAAAACCTTTTTTGAATAAATCTTCACGTATTGATTCATCAAAGGTTTCTATTCCAATTCTTGGATGAACTGAAATTCCAAGCTTACGATATTCATCTTTAAGTTCAATTACTTTATCTATATATTTTAAATGAGCCTCAATTGAGAGATCTGTGATCTCTTTATTAATTACAATCTCTTTGATTGACTCAATTGTTTCTTTAGGAAGTTCAAAAAAACTACCGCTATTGATAACGGTAAGTCTACTACTTCTTCCAGTTATTTTAGATAATACCGTTTGGTTAATTTCGATCGCTTCTTTACTATTAGCTCTGTCCAGATAATAATCGCAGAATGAACATTTCTTCCAAAAACAACCGTTCCCTTTAAGAAGTACGATCTCTTCATTCCGATTCTTTTCTTTATTAAAACTGTATCGTTCTAGATCACTCAAGATTTAGGATATCTTTCCATTCAGCTTCTCTAAATCCAGGATAAACTTTGTCTCCATAAACTAATAAAGGACGTTTATCTAATCGACCATCTGATGAGAGCATTTCAGCAGCTTCATCCTCAGTTAAATTTGGTACTTTATCTTTTAACTTTTGCTCTCTATAAAGGACTCCACTTGTATTAAAGAAGCGTTTAATCGGTAATCCTGATTCTTTAAAATATTTTAAATAATCTTCTTTAGAAGGAGGATTATCATAAATAGGAATTAATTCGTAATCAACACCGTTTTCATCTAAAAATTTGAGTGCTTTTTTGCAAGTTGTGCAGCGATTATAACAATATACTACTGGCTTCATGCTACTTCATAAACTTTCTTAATTTTTTTAACTATCTCATCAGGCATTGCTCTATCTGTTTGATCACCATTTAGGATAAAATGTTCAATTGCTCTTGCAACACCATCTTCATCATTTGTTAAAGTTTCAAATTTTGCACTGCGTTTAACGTGATCTTCAGCTTGACCCATAGCAACTCCAATATCTGCAAAAGTTAACATTGGAATATCATTATTACTATCCCCTACTGCCATTATTTCACTGCAGTCTAAACCAAGCTTGTTACCTAAATAAGCTAAAGCAGAACCTTTATTCGCATTACTACTAGTAATTTCGTTCGTTCCTTCTGCCTGCTGTAGAGTAATTAAATCAGGTATTTCGTTAATACGGTTGAAGATATTAAATCTCTGACTTTCATCATTGAGTGGTAATCTAAAAGTGATCTTTTCTATTTCACTATCATGGATTTTTTTGTCAAATTCCTCATCTTCAAGAACTACACTATTTTTCCCGATTAAATCCCAGTAATCTGGTTCAATGAAATCCTTCATACGATCCATATCACTCTTTTTGATGTAGTCCACACCATCAATGATAATTTCATCGAATGTATCATAATCGCCTAAAATACTTATGATTCTGTCAGATTTTTCTTTTGGAAGGAATTCCCTGTAGATTTGCTTGCTTTGAGGTAAAACTTCAACAGCTGCCCCATTTGATGTAATTAAGAATTCTATTCCAGGAATATTAAGAACTTCCTTTGGTACTAAACCAAAAGACCTTCCTGTGACAGGAACAACAGTTACACCTTTATCAATAGCTTTGATTATAGCTTCCCTATTTGCAGGTGAAAGCTCAACATCACTATTAAGTGTTGTTCCGTCCATATCTAATCCTAATAACTTAACCATTATTTTCCCTCTAGTTTAAAATCAAACTGATTCAATCTATAATTGAACTGAATTATTCTTATTTTAAATCAGATTGTTATTTGTGGAACAAAAATTTTATGCTAATCGTTAACAGCTTTTTAAAGGATGTGTTTAAATGAACGATGAACAGAAATATTTCATAATTGGTTTTGTAAAAGGATATAAATCCAGTAACTTACAAAATTTTAATAGGCATGACGGCAAATACCTTTTGACTAAGATTAAAAATGTTAATTATGAAAAGATTGAATATCTAGCTGAATTAAATGCTATTCGTTCTTTAATGTATAACAGGGAATATCATGGTGAGAATTTTACATTAGGTGAAATTTTAGACGTCCTTGGTAAAACCAATGAAGAAGGAGTAAAAATAAGAGAAGATCTAACTAAGCTTCCAAGCTGGACCAGTTAAATCTTCTATTTAATTTGTCATTTATTCTGAATCTGCCTTGACTTTTGACAGTAAAACGACAGTTTCAACATTTGTTGTCATCGGAAAAAGGTTAAGGCTTTCCATTTTTTTAACTTCATAACCACGTTCTAAAAACAGAGGTAGATCATCTGCTAGAGCTACAGGATTACAAGAAACATAGATAAAATTATCTGGATCTAAATCTAATATTTTCTTAATTGACTTTGGATGAATTCCACTTCTAGGCGGGTCCAAGATAATTAAGTCCGGTTTCTCCTTTAACATTTCTGCTTCATCCAAAACATCACCTGCAATAAAGCGGATATTTTCAATACCGTTATTGTTGGCGTTGTCATATGCAATAATTGAAGCTTCTTCTACTAATTCAATACTATAAACTTTCTTAGCAATTGGAGATAGTAAAATACCAATCGTTCCAGTACCACTATAAAGATCATAAATAATATTATCCTTTTTATTACCTAAAGCTTCTTTGGCATAATCTCGGACTATTGTAAAGAGCTCTTCTGCTCCCTTTGTGTTTACCTGGAAAAATGAAAATGGAGTAATGGTAAAGTCAACTCCTAAAATACTGTCGTTAAAGTTTTCAGAACCTGCTAATACTTCCGTTTCTTCTGGAATAACAGCATCCGCTACAGAATCAGACTTTGTCCAAATGATTCCTGTGATTTTATCATTAAGGTTTAAATCCTCTAGCATTTGAACAAATTCATCTTTATTAAGTTCCTCTTGAGTCGTTGTAACAAGATTAACTAAAATATCACCCGAATTTTG
>CANQOZ010000024.1 GCA_947625585.1 uncultured Eubacteriaceae bacterium | reverse complement strand
GTCTTACCGTGGTCAACGTGTCCGATTGTTCCGATATTTACGTGTGGTTTGGATCTATCAAATTTTTCCTTTGCCATTTATTGTCTCCTTTTTTATTCTTTATCAGCACAATTGAATGAATTATACAATTTTAAGTTATGAACTTCAATAATTCAACTTAAACTAATAAATAGATATAAACTGCTAGGAACTGTGCAAAGCTCCCTAGTAAACAAAAAACATGAAAAAGTTCATGAAAGCCAAATTGATCATGAATATTTGGTTTTTTTATTCCATACATTATTCCGCCGATTGTATAGAAAACCCCACCTAATATCAATAAAATAAATGCTGGTCTAGGTAAATTGTAATAAAGCGGTACAAGACAAGTCAGTCCTAACCATCCCATTAAAATATATAGCGCTGTATTTAACCACCGAGGCATATTAATCCAGAAAATCATCATGAGTGAACCAACAATTGCAATCGACCAGATAGCAACTAATAACCAAATTCCTGTATTTCCTGGAAGAGCTAAAAGACAAAATGGAGTGTAGGACCCTGCAATTAAAAAGAAGATCATTGTATGATCCATCTTTTTCCAAAACAGGAGTGTCTTTTCGTTGACATTTATTGAATGATAATAACCGCTAGTAAAATATAAAGCGATCAGGCTAAGTCCGAATAATGTTACAGATATCAACATTCTCGGTGTTGCACCAACACTAAACACTTTTACATACATTAAAATTGTTAGTATAGCGAATAAGATGCATCCACCTAAATGTGTTAGCGCATTGACAGGCTCTCTTAAGTTTTTTATCAATTTAATCCTTTAAAAATTAATTATAGAAATATTTTCTAATTGAGAATAAACTTCCGAACGATCCAATTAATACACCATATATTAATGAGAAGATCATTATAGGATAAATTACATAGCCAGGTGATACCAGTTTTGTATCTAATGGTAAATAAGCTAATGTATTTGAAAGTCCCAGTAAATAAGTGTACATAATGGCAATAATTAGTGTTGCACAAACTGCAGCTAAACCTCCGAGCAAGAGTCCTTCAAAAAAGAAAGGCAATTTTATGTACCAACCCTCAGCTCCAATAAACTGCATAATTTCAATTTCTTTCCTATTTGAATAACAGGTAAGTTTAATCGTATTATAAATAATAACTATTGAGACAATTGACAAGATAACTAGAATAACCAAACAAACAATAATGCTAATTTCACTAAACATCATGATGGCATCATAATAATTGTCTCCATATTTAACATAGTTTACTGCATTTAAGTCACTTTCCTCTAATGTCTGTTTTACTTCTTCTAGTTCATTTGGAGAGGAAACCTGAACTGTATAGGAATTACTAACTGGATTATTTCCCTGTGAAAATCCTTCAAGTAATCCTGAATAATCTTCTAATCGTTCAGCATACTTCTGTAAAGCTTCGTCATTTGATTCGTACGTATAACCAGTTATAGCAGGATTTAAATTAAATTGGTCTTCAAGGTCAATAATATCTTGTTCTGTTAATTCATTATTTAAAAATACCTTTAACTTAAGCGACTCCTGCATATTTCTTCCGACATTAGCAATATTGATAGAAATAATAATAAATATTCCTAAGACGAGTAAAGTGGCAACAATAGAGACCACAGAGGTAAAACTCATCAGGTTTCTTCTGTGAATGTTTTTGAAGGTGTCTACGATTGTGTTTCCCAACATTATCGGAAGTGGGTGCTCTTTCTTTCTTCTCATTTATTTCCTCAAATATTACTATTTCGTTTTAATCTATCACAAAAACTTTTCTAAACTATAAATTATTTCGATAATAATGTAAACTTTTGTTTATGAAACCGAAATCAGTAAAGTTCATAGAATCAAAAGGTAAATTTGGAATGGTTCTTGGACTAGATAATATACGCCGTTTATTAATTAAACTAAAAAATCCTCAAAATAAATTAAAATTTATTCATGTTGCAGGTTCAAATGGTAAAGGAAGTATTTCTCGCCTTCTAGAAGCTGGATTGTTAAATAATAATTATAAAATAGGAATGTTTACATCTCCATCTTTAGAAAAATTTAATGAAAGAATAAGGGTAAATGGAGTGGATATTCCTGATGACGATCTTCAGAGACTTTTCGAAAAGGTTAAGAATAAATGTGATGAAATTGAAACTGAAGGATTTCCCTATCCAACTGGATATGAAATTGAAACTGCTATTGCTTTACTCTACTTCTTAGAACAAAATTGTGACCTAGTCATAATGGAAGTAGGATTAGGCGGAAGACTTGATGCGACAAATATAATAAGAAATACATTAATTGAAGTAATTTCGTCAATTAGTTTAGAACATACTAAATATTTAGGTGACACTTTAGAACAAATTGCTAAAGAGAAAGCTGCAATTATTAAAGATAACTCTCATGTCGTAATCTCTCCTCAGATGGAAAATACTGAAGAAGTTATAATAAATGAAGCAAACAAAAGATATATTAAGTCAATTACAAAACTCAAAGAGGATCAAATAAATACAATAAAAAATGACTTGAATGCAAGGATCTTTAACGTTCTAGGTGATAACTACTCAATTAACCTTCTTGGAACATATCAGAAAAACAACTTTTTAACTGCTCTGGCTACCTTTAATCTCTTAAATGATATCGGATTTCCAATTAATAAAGACAATTTAAAGAATGCTTTTAAAACCATTTCTTTTCCAGGAAGATTTGAAATTTTATCAAATGATCCCTACATTATTATTGATGGAGCCCATAATCCAGATGGAATCAAAAAATGTGTAGAATCTATTAAACAATATTTTCCTGATAAAAAGGTAACCTTAATATTTGGAATGTTAGAAGAGAAAGATATTACTAAAAGCCTAAAAGAACTTTTAACAATTGCTAAAGAAATATATCTTTTAGAACCAGATAATCCTGAAAAGTTAGAAAATGAAGAAGTTAAAAGAATTATTAGAACATTAGATAAAAATGTAAAAGTAATTTCTTTAGCAAATATAGAGGAATTAAAAAAGGTAATTAAACGAGATGATAAGAATCAAATCTATTTAATTACCGGATCTTTATACTTAATAGGTAAAGTTCGAACAATGTTTAAGCATTATCTGAATCAGGTTTGAAAGTATAGCTAATATTGTCATAGGAGGCAGTAATTTCTCCATCTTTATATTCAACATGAGCAGTTTTACCATCTATTTCACTAATGCCTGTACCAGTAACTGTTATATCCCCTGCAATAGGATTGGTTGTTGTGTTACTGACTGTATAATTAAAATCTTTAGAGATTCCAGCTGCTTCAGCATGACCTTTTCCATCAGCTCCGAATGTAACTTTTGCCTCAAAACCTAAAATATTAGCTTTCCAACCAGTTTCAGTTAAAACATCTTCAATTGTTTGTTTACTTTCTAAAGTATTTGCTTCCTCTTCATTATTAGCACATCCAGCTGTTAATATTAGAACAAAGGAAAGTGAAAGAACTATAGCTATAAATCTTTTATACATGTAATCCTCCAACTTACTTAATCAGTTCATTAAATAATAATGGTTTTTCTTAAAGTTAACTAAAAATATAGTTATTTGAACCAACCTAATGAATTAATTGAAATTTTAACAGATTATCCTATAAGGCGCATTTTTCATAATAGACAAATCGTTTTTGCTTTGGAATAATTAAAACATTAAATTAAAAATTATTAAGGGAAAAAATGAAAAACAAATTAATCTATATTTTATTAATTTTACTTTTAGCTCCAATCCTTCTTTCCGGCTGCGAAAATACAGCTGAACAACAACAAGAAGAAGAAGATCATACTTCATTTTTAGCAACTTATAGCGACGAAGGTGTCAAAAGAACTCTGCTTTATTTTGATGAAACTTATAACGAATTAAAAGCAGCAGTAGATAGTGCAACAGCTGAAACTGCAGCAACCACTAGAGAAGGAATTACAGCTTTAGAAGCTAATCTTGATAAGTTCGATAACGAATTAGCAAAAGCTGTAGAAGATAGTAAAATTACTCAGGATGTAAAAAAGGGTTATGACCAATCGATTGAAGATTTAAGAACTAAAGTTAATACTCTAAATACAACACTTGAAGAAAAAGGATTATAAAAGAAACCTCCGTATTCCAGAACATTACATTGTTTTGTTCTAAAATATGGAGGTTTTAAGTTAATTAAATTTTTAATGTCTCTTCTTATTATTTCACATAATTTAACTAGCTTAATTTAAACGAATTATTCAAAAATCCTGCAAACCTTTCCACCAGTATTAGAATCAAAAATCTTAAAATTCCTTTTTCCAAAACATCTGAAAAATTGTGTATTAATTATTGAGATGACCACTTTTATAATTAAGTTAAGTTAAGAACAGGAACTGAAAATGACATGGTTTGATAATAAATCTCGAATTTCAAAACTACTGGATCTATTTGAACGAAAATCAACTTATTCCGTTGATGAGCTTTCAAAAAATTTAGAAGTCAGTAATAGAACCGTTAGAAAAGAAATAGAATCCCTAAATGAACTTTTAAAAGGTTCGGCCTTAGTGGAACTTATTAAAGGAGAGTATAAATTATATCTCTTTGATATCCCAAAGTTCGTTGAGATAAAAAACCAACTTCATTCCGAACAAACCAATTTTAATAGTCAAAATAATCGACTAGCTTTTATTTTTAAGGAACTTTCATCTAATGAAAACCTCTTAGTAGATGATTTAGCTGATTTAATGAATGTCAGTAGAACAACTTTAAATAAAGATCTAAGGGATTTAAGAAAAATCCTTAAAAGTTACCAATTAGAAATAAAAGGAAAGACAAATGTTGGGATATCTTTAACAGGTTCAGAGTTTAATATTAGACGATTCATCTTAGATAACCTCTTTGAACTTATGTATTCAAAAAGCATTATTGATTCTGATATCCAAGATGAATATAAAAAGATAGTAGAAGGTTACAATTTAGAAAGCTTCGCTGTTAAACAACTTGAAAAATACTTAACTTTAGCACTTGACCGGTTCCTAAATGGTTATCAAATTCAACTTCCTAATGAAAGTTTTTATAAATTACAAAATCAAAAACTTTTTGGATTAGTTGAAAAGATAAATAAGCTCTTTAAAAAACATTATGGCATCGATTTTCCAGTTGAAGAAGAAATTTTTTTGATTCTCCCCTTAATAGGAACTCGAACTCCTTTAGATTTACAAAATTATGAAAATTTCTTTGAAATTGATAATGATATCTTGAATTTGGTGAATAAAATCATCTCAGAGATTAAGAAACAAACAGATTTAACCTTTCGCTTTGATGAAACATTAGATGAATTCATTCTTCATATTCTATTTTTAATCAACAGGATTAAGTATCAGATCAAATTGGAAAATCCCTTAACAAAGGAATTAAAAGAAAAATATCCATTAGCTTGGAGTATTGCAGAACTTACAGCAAATGTAATTGAAAGTGAACTTCATATTTCAGTTAATGAAGACGAGATCGGCTACCTAACAGCTTACTTTGAAATCCTAATTAGGAATCAAAGATCAAAAACCTTTAATTCTTTTAAAATTGTAATCATTTCTAATCAAGGAGGAGCTTCTGTACGATTAATCAGAAATATCCTACAACGGGTTTTAGGTAATAACGTTGAGATTGAAATTATTCCTAAGCAATTTGAATATGACAATTTAAGTCAATATGACCTGATTATTTTAACCGAACCACAACTTATTAAAACCGATACACCTATTTTGATTATTGATGAAGTTTATGATGAAGACGTAATTAGAGAAAGAATTAACAGAATAATTCGTACTAATCAGACCAAAATAGAATCAAGAACGAGTTCAAATTCTATTCTGCTCTCTCTTTTAGATGATAATAAAATCTTTCAATTTGATGAGTCTAAAACTTATTTAGAAACTTTAGTAACTTTAGCTGATATTGCAATAGACGAAGGATTAGCTGATAAGAATTTTAAAGAGCGTTTATTAAATAGAGAAAAGCAATCAAGCATGAGATTCTCAGAACATCTTGCTTTTCCACATACTTATCAAACATTAACAAAAGAACCTTTTTGCTTGATTGCTCTGATTCCTCATGGTTTGAAAGGAGCTGATGAAGGAGATCTTAGAATTGTTATTTTATGTGGACTACCTGAAAAAACATCAAATGATTTGACGTTAGTTAAATTATATGAAGAAATTTTGATTTTAGCTAAGAACAATGAAATCATAAAGTCATTTAGTAATTTAACATCTTATAACGAAATTTTAAATTTCTTCATAGTAGAAAATCCTATATTCGATACTTAGAAAGTTTATTATGATTTATTTGATTCTATTATTTATGGGGGCATTTGCACTCCAATATTTACTTACATTCATACAGATGAGAAACTTCACTAAATTTTATAGTACTTATCGTCGTGAAGGATATCGAGCGGCAATTGGTAAATTTAGGGGAATTTTTCATGCTGGAGCCATCAGTATGTTTGCAATCGATAAAGAAGGAACGATTGTTAAAGGATGTCGACTTCAGGGAGTTACAAACTTTGCCAGGTTTAAAAACTTCGATAAGTTTAACGGCTATAACGTTGGATTTTTAACCGAAGAACTTTGTAAAGAAAAAAAACTCTCCTATTCTATGACCAAAGCTGTTACGGATGCAAGTAATAATTACAACACTATTATGCAAGGTAAGGAAGTTCTAATTCCACCATCTCCCTTTAAAAGAGTTGCAAACTTTATTACAGATGGTTTTAAAAGTGTAAAAAAATCAATTAGTTAATTTAAAAAACGGAGGTTTTTTATGAATTTTATAGTTTCTTTTGCTGAAGGTTTTATGGGACTGTTTGATGCAGGAGCTGAAACCTTTGTAGGATGGGTGTCAACGATCATACCGAAAGTTGTACTCCTTCTGGTTTTCATGAATGCCCTAATCGCATTAATTGGACAAGAAAAAGTTGATAAATTTGCTGCTGTTTGTTCAAAAAATGTTATTTTGGCATATGGTGTTTTACCTTTCTTAGCAGCTTTTATGCTTGGTAATCCGATGGCCTTATCTATGGGGAAATTCCTTCCGGAAAATATGAAACCTAGTTATTATGCATCTGCTTCATTCCATTGTCATACGAACAGCGGATTGTTCCCCCATATTAACGTCGGTGAAATTTTTATATACCTTGGCATAGCTGAAGGAATTGAAACATTAGGATTATCAACAACTCCACTTGCTCTTCGTTACTGTTTAGTTGGATTAGTAATGAACTTTGTAGCAGGTTGGGCAACAGATTTCACGACCAAGTTTGTTGAAAAACAGCAGAACATTAAACTGGCATCAACATTAGAAGGTCAAGATGAAGAAGTAGGAGGCGCAAGTGCCTAAAGATTATAAAGCTATTGAAATCAAAGCCGGTAATGGTGGATTTGGTGGACCGTTAGTAGTAAAGCCTACAGAACAAAGACACTACGTCATGTATATCACTGGTGGCGGAGCTGAACCAGAAATTGTACAAAAAATAGTCGATCTTACCGGAGCTGATGCTGTTAATGGTTTTAAAACAACAGTACCAGAAGAAGAACTATTCCTAGTAATAATCGACTGTGGTGGAACGCTACGATGTGGGATTTATCCGCAAAAAAGAATCCCAACTGTTAATATAATGCCTGTTGGCAAAAGCGGTCCTTTAGCTAATTTTATCACAGAAGATATTTATGTTTCTGCTGTTGGTGATGCTCAAATTGAACCAGCCCCTGCAGGAGCTATTCCAATAGGACAAGATGAACCGGTTGTAGTAGATGATGTAACTTCTACAGAAACATCAGAATCTACTACGACTAAAGAAGAAACTTCAGAACCGGAACGTGAATTTAAGTATTCAGCTGACAAAAAAGTTTCAGAAACATTAGGTGAAAAATCTAAATCCAGTATTATTCAAAAAATTGGTATGGGAGCAGGTAAAGTTGTTAATACACTTTATCAGGCAGGACGTGATTCTATCCAATCTATGATTACAACAATCCTACCTTTTATGGCATTTGTTGCTATGTTAATTGGTATTATTCAAGGTTCTGGATTTGGTGATTGGTTTGCTAATCTATTAATCCCATTGGCTGGTAATATTTTTGGTCTATTAGTTCTTGGCTTTATCTGTTCTATTCCTGTTCTATCAGCTTTACTTGGACCTGGTGCTGTTATTGCTCAGATTGTTGGTACTTTAATTGGTACTGAAATTGGTAAAGGAAATATTGATCCTAACTTAGCACTTCCAGCTTTGTTTGCTATTAATACTCAATGTGCTTGTGACTTTATTCCTGTTGGTCTTGGCTTAGCTGAAGCTGAACCGGAAACTGTTGAAGTCGGTGTTCCATCCGTATTGTATTCAAGATTTTTAGTTGGTGTACCACGTGTTTTAGTCGCTTGGATTGCCAGTATAGGAATGTATTAAAATGAGTGTTTATAAAAATAAAATTAAAGATAAAGGGCCTGCTGTTGATGCTTTTGGTGGAGATATGATCATCTTATTTGGTGATAATGCTCCTGATACTTTAAAAGATTATTGTTATACAATTGATGTCCTTCCAACCAATGAAACGATTACTGAAGGAATGAGTATTAATTTTGATGATCAAGATTACATTATAAAAACAGTTGGCAATTTAGCTGAACGTAATTTAGTAAATTTAGGACATTTAACTGTTAACTTTACAGGAGATCCAGCTCAATGCTTACCTGGAGCAATTGTCGTAGAACAAAAACAAGCTCCAAAACTTGACATTGGTACTATTATCGAGATTATTAATGAATAATTTTAAAGATAGGTGGTTATTTAAATGTCTTGGTTAGACCTTGAAAATAAAGTTGTTGTTGTAACTGGTGCTGCAAGTGGTATTGGATTAAGTATTGCACAAGAATTCGTTAATCAAAACGCTAAAGTTATTATTCTTGATTTAAGCGAAAATGCTCCGGAAATAGAAAATGGTTCTGTTGATTATTATCAAGCTGATATTACGAACCATGTAAAAGTTAAAGAAGTTTTTGACGATATTATTTCTAAAAACAAAAAAATTGATGTTTTAGTTAATAATGCCGGAATCAATATTCCAAGATTACTTGTTGATACTATAGATCCAGAAGGTCCATTTGAACTTGATGAAACTATTTGGAATAAAATCATACAGGTTAATTTAAATGGTTTATTCTATTGCTCACAAAGTGCTGCCCGTAATATGGCAGAAAATAAAAACGGAGTTATCATCAATATTTCGTCTGAATCTGGATTAGAAGGATCCGAAGGGCAAAGCGCATATGCTGCAACAAAAGCGGCCGTAAATTCCCTAACGAGAAGTTGGTGTAAGGAGCTAGGTAAGTATAATATCCGAGTTGTTGGTATAGCTCCAGGAATTATGGAAGCAACAGGTTTAAGAACTCAAGCTTATGAGGATGCTCTTGCTTATACACGTGGAATTACTGTTGATGATTTACGAGCCGGTTATAAAAGTAAATCAACAACTCCCCTTGGTAGATCAGGTAAGCTTAGTGAAGTTGCAAATCTTGCCTGCTTCTTAGCTAGTGACAGAGCAGGATATATTGACGGTGTCACTTATAATGTGGCAGGAGGTAAAACGAGAGGATAATTATGAGGAAAGCATTCCTTGTTTTAATATTAATTTTTAGCGTATTTAGTTTGTGTGCTTGTGAATCTAACACGGCAAACAGTGAAAAAAATGATACTTCTGGTTTAGAAGGTGAATGGACGTATCAAGGAGAAGGACAGGATCCAATAAATATAGTTACTTTAACAATTAATCCCGAAAATAAATTTGAATTAACTATTACACCAGATATTACAGCTGAAGAAAATGCTACAAGTGGAACAGCTATGGTTTCAGGTAGTTACACAGCTGAAGATCAGGAATTAACTTTAACACCAGAAGAAGTTGAAGATACTGAAAACATCTTAGCTACAGATGTGGTAGATAAAAAAGATATAGCTTTAACCTATGAATTATCAGCAGATAATACTTCTATTGAAATAAGTAATATGGATAGTATCTCTTCATCTATACCAAGTAATATAACATTAACTAAAGATAATCAGTAGGTTAAAATATAGCCGCTTCGTTTGAAGTGGCTTTTTTTATAAATTTATATTTTAATTATTAAATTTTGACATCAAAACATTTGGAATGAATTGTTCCAAAATAGATAATTAATTTATTTTAAGAATTTTAATCAGAAAAATTATACCGATTATTAAATTTAAAATAAAAAAATGAGTTTGAAGCAAATTGAATCTAATAATTCTATTTAATATTAATTAAAAATTCTATTAGCTCTATGGTTATTAAAAGCATAAAAAAGACGGCTTAAACCGTCCTATAATTAAACTCCTTCATCCGGGAATTGATTGTCGTTAAAATCCGGAGTATGAGAAGCATAAACATTTTTACCAAAAAATTCATCCCAGTTTGTTGAGTTAAACATTTTATCTGGAACTTTTAAGTCAACATGTTGAATACATTCAGCTACATAAACTAATTCCACCTGAGCATCATTGAGTTGATCACCAATATTCATGGTAACGACTGCTCCCGAATCTATTACCTTGTTTCCGTCTGAATATAATCTCAATATCACTCTACCTTCAGGTAACATTACAGTTCTTAAATCTGAAAATTTCATTGGTCCCTCTAACAATCTCTATTTGTTATAAAATCTGTTAATTCATAAAAGAAACTAAAATCTCCACTAAGTTTAGATAACTCATCTTTAGCCATCCTGCTATAAACTTGAGCCCTTTGTTTAGCTTGTTCAAGTCCAAGAATACTAACTATAGTTGATTTTCCATTTCTTTCATCACTACCGGAATCCTTACCTAATATTTCACTAGACTGAGTTCGATCTAGAATATCATCGGTTATTTGAAATAACTTCCCAATATAATTACCGTATTGTAGAAGTGTTTGAACTTCTTCATTAAAACCAATAAATGGGACACTCCCGCAAACTAGAGAAGCTTTTAGTAAAGCTCCGGTTTTTAAATCTTCCGTTTTTTCTATATCTGAAAGTTTCTGAGCATAATGGTCTTCTTTAATATCTCTAACTTGTCCACCAATCATTCCGTTTATTCCAGCAGCTTTAAAGAGATATCCCAACGCACTTATATAGTCCCAGGGATCTTTATCAGGAATTCCTTCAATTCCAATTTCAACTGCTGTATTTAACAGACTATCTCCTGTTAATATAGCCATATCTTCACCAAAAACAATATGACTTGTTTCTCTTCCTCTTCTTAACTTATCATCATCCATAGCTGGTAAATCATCATGAATAAGTGAATAAGAATGAATATATTCAATTGCAAGAGCTAATGGTAGAACTTTGTCTATATTCTTACCCAAACTTTTTGCAGTTTGTATTACAATTATTGGTCTAATTCTTTTTCCGGGAGCCATAATTGAATATTCCATTGATTCTTTTAGAATTTCAGGACATTCTAGTGAATCAATGGAATCTTTTAGCTTCCGGTTTATTAACTCAGTATCTTCTTTAATTATTTGTTTAAATTCATCAGAGTTCATTAACTTCTTCCAAATTCTCGTCTACTTCAATTTCAATATTGTCAGGGCTTAGTTTGAAAATTTTATTTTTAGCTTGATCTAGTTCAACATTACACTCCTTTATTAGATTTAAACTTTCTTCATAAAGCTTCATAGATTCTTCTAAACCTAATGTATTATCTTCAAGTTTTTTAGCGTTTTCTTCGATCAAAGCTATTTTTTCGTTTAATGTTAATTTCTTATCATCAGCCATTTTTATGATCCACCTTAGTTAATACATTACCATCATGGAAGTGAATTATTAATTCTTCCTTCTTATCAGCCTGAGCTTTAGTTGTTATAATTTGCTCCTGTTTATCCGTTACCATAGCATACCCTTTTTCAAGTAAATAGGTAGGATTAAGTAGCTTTATTTGCAATTCTAAGTTTTCCAGTTTATTTGTATACCAATTGAGCTTATTTTTAATCGAATTATTAAGTTTTAAATCTAACTCATCAACTTTAAATTGTAGACTTGTTATCTTATTCTCTGGATTTAAATATTGAATTCTGTTTTCAAATCGATTTACTTCCTGGACCATATTATTGTACTTATTAACTATAAGTTCTGTCACTTTAGAGTCCAGGTTTACAAGAATATTAACAAGATCAGCAAAATCATTAGAAACAAATTCTGCTGCAGCTGTTGGAGTTGGGGCTCTAAGATCAGCGACTAAGTCCGAAATTGTTACATCAGTTTCATGACCAACTGAAGAAATAACAGGTTTTTTAGAGTTAAAAATAGCATTAGCTACTTCCTCCTCATTAAATGCCCATAAGTCTTCAAGTGAACCACCACCTCTTCCAACAATAATAACGTCTATGTCCTCCATTTCATTAAGCTTCTTAATGCCTTTTGCAACACTTTCCTTAGCTCCTTCACCTTGGACAACAGCTGGAACTAACAGAATTTCAATTAATGGATTTCGTCGTTTTATTGTTGTAATAATGTCATGTATAACAGCACCGGTTTCTGAAGTTACTACTCCAACTCGTTTTATATTTTCCGGAATTTCTTTTTTTAATTCTTTATTAAAAAATCCCTTTGATTCTAGCTTTTTAACTCTATCAGTAAATATCTGATAAAGCGTTCCAATACCTGCAGGCTGCATTGATGTGAGAATTATGGAGTAGGTTCCCCTTTGTGAATAAACCTGTACTGCTCCATTAACTTTAACATTCATACCATCAGCAGGATTAAACTTTAATTGTGTTGCAGTAGATCGCCACATAATACAGCGAATTTCACTATTTTGGTCTTTAAGTGAGAAATAATAGTGACCTGAAGAAGCACGAGTCATATTAGAAATTTCACCTTCAACACTAACTCGTCTTAATATACTGTTAGAATCAATAATTGTTTTTATATAATTATTCAGTTCTGAAACTGATAGAATTCTTCTTGGCATTCGATAGTACTCTTCTAGCTAAAGCAGCATTTCCAATAGCATTATCACTTGAATATTCTGCTGGTGCAAAAATAAGTTCTAAACCGGTCGGCTTTAGCTTTCTCCTAATCTCATCTCTAATTATTGAATTACTCATGACTCCGCCGCTGAAAACAACAACATTGAAATCTTCATCTTCTAAAATTTTCCGAATACTTTTGTTTAAAGTCCTACCAATCATCTTAAATAGACCATAAGCGACTTCTTCTGCTGGTACTCCTTTATTTAGAAGATTATTGATATAATTTTCTTGGCCAGAAAAGTGGAAATCTTTATAGTGACTACGACTAGGGATTATAATATCTTTTTGTGTAGCTTTTAATGCAATCTTTTCAAGCTCTGCTCCTGCTGGAAATTGTAGTCCTAATCTAATTCCAATTCGATCTATTAATTGACCAGCTTTTAAATCTAAACTTCCAGCTATTCTTTGAATAAAATATCCGTTTTCAGTTAATCTTGCTAATAAAATTTCAGACGTTCCACCTGAAAAATGGATTGCTAAGAATTTATTTTTTAACTTGTCGTGATCAATTTTTGAACCTAAAACGATTGCTTCAATATGGTTTTCCTGATGGCTAACTTCAATCACTGGAATATCTAAAGTATCCCCTAAAACATGGGCTATAGCTTTCCCACCTTCAAAAACCGGCATGTAGGAACCTTGGATCGGTCTTGGATGAACCGATACTCCAATTCCTTTTAAATTTCTAAAATCATACTGTTCACTAAGTTCATTAAACATTTCAGGTAATCTTCTGATATGTTTAAACAAAGCTTCAGATTGACGTAGACCTCTTTCACCTGGTTTAACAGGAAGTACATTTCTTCGGTAATCGATTTCACCATTTTCTAAAATGGTTGCGATAGAAGTAGTGTAGACACTTGTGTCAAATCCTAACCAATATGGTTTAACCTCTTTTTTCATGATCCATCAAATTGCTAAGCAGGCCGTTTATGTATCTTCTACTCTTTTCCTGTCCATATTTTTTTGACAATTCAACAGCTTCATTGATTGCTATTTCTACAGGTACCGGTTCATCCATAAAGAGCATTTCCGTTATAGCTACCTGCATAATAGCTTTCTCAGTATTTGCTATACTATCTAACGTCCAGCCTTTGCTTAGGTACTTGCTTATTAAGGAGTCAATCTCCTCAGCATTTTCCTGGTACGTCTTAATCACTTTGTCAGCATAGGTTCCATTGGTTGTTTTTAAAGGTTTAAGTAGTTCATCATCTGTAAAATTTTCGATGATTTCTTTAGTTGGTTCTTCAGAATCGCTAAAATTAAGACGGAAAATGCCGTATAAAGCTAATTCCCTTTCCTTTCTACGTTCTATTTTGTTTGATTTTTTTGACTTTTTTGACATTTTGTTAAAAAAAAGACTGTATCAACAGTCTTAAAAATTAATACTTTCCACTACCTTCAACGTAAATATTGACATCACTAACAGGTTTTCCTGTCATAATTTCAACAGAATCTTTTACTTTGATTTGAGCAGTTCTACATACATTAGGAATTATTACATTTCTATCAGTAATAACATAAACATCAATCATATAACCATCTGCTTTTTCAGTTACTCGAACTCCTTCTGCAATTGTTGCATGTGTTAGAGCATCGAGCATGACATTTTTTAGGCTCATGTAGGTCTTTTCAATACCGTCAACACCAAGAGCTGCTAAATTTGCAATAGAGCAGATCATTTCCTTTGATATCTCATTAGGTATTATTCTGTCATCATTCATCGAAATTATCCTTTATTAACTTTTGTATGACTTCATCTGATAACTCATAGTGATTAGCACAGTTTGGACATACAACATCATCATCTAGAAAATCTTCAAAGGAAGCATAATAAGTCTGATGGCAATTTGGACATTCAACTTCATACATATCCATTTCGTCATCGTCATCATCGTCATCATCGAAGTCGTAATCTCCGCCTAAGAATGGAGGTAATCCCGGTCCATTTTGTAATAGTTCCTGCATAAAATCATCTGCTTCTCTAAAACTTGAATCAAGATCATCTCTAAATGCTTCTAAAGATTCGACTCTTTCACTTAATTCATAAATCTTTTCATTTTGTTCTTGAACAATATCTATTAAAGCGATTAGAAGTTTTCCTTCTTCACTTTTCTCATCTATTTTTTGACCTTCTGCTAGTCCTTTTAAATAACTAATATTTATCTTTTCACTCATTTAAGCTCTCTCCATATATTCACCAGTTCGAGTATCAATTCTGATCTTATCACCTTCGTTAATAAAATCAGGAACGGTTACAACTGCTCCAGTTTCAACTGTGACTGGTTTAGTAACACTTGTTGCTGTATTGCCAGCTACAGACGGTTCCGCTTTAACTACTTCCAATATAACAAAATTTGGAGGCGCAACTGAGAAAGCTTCATCGTTGTAGAAACGGATTGTGGCATT
>CANQOZ010000023.1 GCA_947625585.1 uncultured Eubacteriaceae bacterium | reverse complement strand
CAAATAGTGCCAGTCGGAGTATTAAGGGTGTTATCTCAGAACGTTTGTTCAGTTGCCTGCCTAAGCTTTTCACTTAGGAACGAGTCGCACCTTTTGCTATATCATAAACTGTTGAACCTTTAGGAAATTCCTTTATTGATCCATCTTTCAGTTTTATATTCATATTTAGTCCTTTTTAGATTAATAATTAAACAATTTATTATTATACCAAAAAACATTTAAGCTTGATTTGTTGTAGAATATAAAAAAATTCTATCTTAATAGTATAGGATAGATTTTAAAATCATCTTAGAATTTAGGAGTTAAAGTACGGGACAATTTTATGCGTTTCGTTTTATAGGTGTTTTCAACAAAAAGCTTTTGTGGATTATCACCTTTCTAATAATAGCGGAACTTAAGTGATTGGATAGTCCATTATAATGTAGGAGAATAAATGAATATCGACAATTTTCAATGGTTAATTGGTCCAATTGTTGGAGCTATAATTGGATTAATTACAAACGGAATAGCTATTAGGATGTTATTTCGACCACTTTATCCTGTTAAAATAGGTAAATTTACTTTACCATTTACACCTGGATTAATCCCAAAAGAAAAACCAAGATTAGCTCATTCCATAGGTCAGGTAGTTGCAAATCAGTTAGTTAATGCTGAAGTTTTGGAAAAGGGACTCTTAAATAAAGATATAGATGATAAGATTATTTATTATGTAGATAAGTTCCTAAGTAAATATAAGAATAGTCCGGATACTGTTAAAGAACTATTACTTAAATACTTTAGTGAAGACAAAGTTGAATATTATACTCAGTTGACTGAGGTTAAAATTACTGAAGTTGCTTATCAAAAAGCAGTTAGTATGGATATTGGTAATCTGGCTATGAATGCTGTAAATAAAGAATTTAATCGAAAGTTAAATGAAGACCCCTTACAAGTTCAGTTTATGCCAATGTTAGTAAGTCTAGTAGAACCAAAAGTCGTTGAAATGATTAACGATACAATCGAAAAACAAGGTTTTGAAATTATTTATAATTTTATTACTAAAGAAGGAGATTCTTTAATTAATTATCCTGTAAAAGATATTTACAAAAATGGTCAGAAATATATTCCTAAATTAAATCAGTCAATTTTAGATCTCTATCACTTCGCTGTTAAAAATTATCTACCTAATGTATTAAAAGAAATTGATCTTTCTAAATTAGTTGAAGATAGAATAAATGACTTTAGTCTAATTGAACTTGAAAAAATGCTTTTAGATTTAATGAAGAAGGAATTAAATGCTATCGTTTATTTAGGTGGATTGTTAGGATTAATTATGGGTTTTATTATGGATTTAGTTTAAAAATAAACTGCTAGCTAAATATTAGATTTAACTAGCAGTATTTCTTTTAATTATCTAAATTTATGGGTACTCGTCTATTTCACTTTATTCACAAAAAGCTTCAAATTTCCAACTACAATTACTTTTTTTAGTTTAATTAAAATGAATCTTCCTCAATCAGGGCGAGTTCCTTTCGATGTGTTTTCATATTAACTTTACTACCATAATAATTAAGTCTCTTTAATAATTCTAAAATAACTGTTTCTGGTTTAATTAAAGAATTTTCAACTGGAAGAATTCTTAAACTAAAGATAACATTTTTTCCATTTTTATAAGCGCTAACATTAGTAAAGTTAGGTCTTATATCTTGAATTACTTCTTTACCCTTTTTATTTTTTCTGGTAATTTCAATTTGCTCTAAACTATTAAAGTCATTTAAATGCATATTTAAAATATCTAAAGAACCGAAATGCATATTATAACAGGTTATCTCATAATCGGCATAATTTATTAGTTTAGTTAGAGATTTTGAATCAGGTTTTAAAGCTTCAACCTTTAGAATAGTAATCCCTTTTGGCATTACTTCTTGTAATTTTTTATGAATAAACTTTGTATTGACAAAATTGACGTCGTCATAATCAAGACCAACATCAACATAATCTCCATCCGTTGTCATACCAACACTCATTGCATTGGCAAAGGACATTATTAAATGTGGATTGAATCCTTTAGAAAAACTTAAAGGCAACTTTGAACGTCTTAAAGCCCTTGAAAACATTCGTTGTTGTTCCAAATGGGATAAATATTTTAATTCATCTCCCCTTTTAAATTTTATCCGTACTTTGACCATAGCTTTTTAAATCTTTATTGAAACAGAGATTACTATTTATATTTTTTTCTTGAATAAAACCCATCATACCGCAATGTTCACAACCAATTTTACAATTAGTACTTGTTTTCCCAATTAAAGATTTTTCCCATTCTAAACGTAAATAATCTTTAGAAACACCAATATCGATAAAGTCCCAAGGTAAAATTTCTGAAAAGTCCCTCTGTCTTGAAGCATAAAAATCAGGATTAATGTTAGTATCAACAAAAGCTTCTTCCCATTTACTATAATCAAATTGTTCATTCCAACTATCAAAACGGCAACCGAGTTCCCATGCTCTTTTAAGAACTTTACCTAACCTTCTGTCACCTCTAGCAAAAACTGCTTCAAGATAAGATAAATTACTTTCATGCCAATTATAACGAACTCGTTTATTTTTAATACTTTGCTTTAGATGCCTTTGTTTTCTATTAAACTCTTCTGTAGGAACTTGGCCAACCCACTGAAATGCTGTAAATGGTTTAGGAACAAAACAGGACGTACTAACTGTTACTTGTACTCCACGTTTCCTCTTATTCTTAGGAACTTTATAATATTCTTCAACCACTTTATTAGCAAGATCGGCAATACCTTCAATATCTTTATCTGTTTCTGTTGGTAGACCAGTCATAAAATAGAGTTTGACTTTATTCCAACCTTCATTAAAAGCCAAAGAAACTGTATTCATTAGATCTTCTTCAGTAACATTTTTATTAATTACATCTCTTAATCTTTGTGTTCCTGCTTCTGGAGCTAATGTTATACTACTTCTTTTGACCTTTTCCATTTCCTTGAGCATATCAATACTTAAAGAATCAATTCTTAAAGAAGGTAAGGAAACCCCAATTTTATATTTATCATAACGATTCATTAGTTCTCTAATTAACCACTCAATTTTTGAATAGTCACCTGAACTTAACGAAGCTAAACTGATTTCTTCATAACCAGTATTACTTAGTAACACATCAATGTCATTTAAAATTCGATCTAAACTTTTTTCTCTTACAGGTTTATAGATTTGACCTGCTTGACAGAATCTACAACCATGAGGACACCCTCTAAATATTTCGTAACTAATTCTGTCATGGACTGTTTGTTGATATGGAACAACAAATTTATCAGGATAATATTCGTCATCTAAATTATCGATATATTGTTTTTTTATAACCGGCTTGGCTTGTGGAATTGAAGGTGAAAACGATTTAATTGTTCCATCTCCATTATATTCGACATTGTAAAATCTTGGAACATAAATACCTTCTAATTCAGCAGCTTCTTTTAGAAAACTCTCTCTACTCTGATCCGATTTTTTCCATTCTTTATAAAGATCTACTAATTTAGGAATTACCTTTTCACTTTCACCAATAACAAAGATATCAATAAAATCTGCTAAAGGTTCTGGATTATAGGTACAAGGACCACCTGCAATAATAAATGGATCCTTCTCTTGCCTATCCTTACTTTCAAGAGCTATATGACTAAGACTTAGCATATTTAAAATATTTGTATAGCTCATTTCATATTGTAGTGAGAATCCAACAAAGTCAAAATTCTTAATGGGATCCATGGATTCTAGAGCATATAAAGGGATTCCCTTTTCTATCATCTGTTCTTCCATATCAACCCAAGGAGCAAAGACTCGCTCACACCAAACATCTTCATCAGAGTTTAGTAGTCCATAAAGGATTTTAGTTCCAATATGAGACATACCAACTTCATAAATATCTGGAAAGGCTAGAGCAAAGCGGATAGTATCTTCTTTTAAATCTTTATGAACAGAATTTACTTCATTACCAGTATATGTAATCGGCTTTTTAACATCATTTAGAATATTATCAACTTCATGTTTAAAATTATTTAATTTCATTTCACTGAAAATTCTAGAATAAAAAAAGTTCCCGGCTAGGAACTTATTCTCTATCTTCTAACTTAATATAGCTTTTTCTTTCTTGAACGTTACGGTAAGCCGGACGGATAATTTTGCTATTACTTATTAATTCTTCTAGACGATGGGCACTCCATCCAGCAATTCTAGCAATTGCAAATATTGGAGTATAGAGTTCCGTTGGTAAATCAAGCATATGATAAACAAATCCGCTATAAAAGTCGACATTAGCAGTTAAGTTTTTATAAACTTTACGTTTACGATTAATAACTTTTGGAGCTAATTTTTCAACGTTTTTATAGAGGTTAAATTCATGCTCTCTTCCCTTTTCAATAGCTAATTTTTCAACATATTTCTTTAAGATTTCAGCTCTTGGATCGGAAACAGAATAGATGGCATGACCCATACCATAGATTAAACCTTTTTTATCAAAAACTTCTCCATCCAAAATTCGTTCAAGGTATTTTTCAATTTCCTCTTCATCATTATAATCTTTAATGTTTTCTTTTAAATGGTTAAACATTTCGATTACTTTAATATTAGCACCGCCATGTTTTGGTCCCTTTAAAGAAGCTAATGAAGCAGCTACAGTTGAATAGGTATCTGATCCAGTTGAAGTAACAAGATGAGTTGTGAATGTTGAGTTATTACCACCACCATGATCAGCATGTAAAATTAAAGCAATATCTAAAACTTTTGCTTCAAAATCAGTATACTGTGAGTCTGGTCTGAGCATATGTAATATATTCTCAGCAGTAGATAAATCAGGTTGTGGTTGATGAATAACTAAAGAGTCGTTTAATAAATAATGCCTATAAGATTCATAAGCGTATACAGATAAAATTGGAAATAGTGCTATTAATTCCAAAGACTGTCTTAGGACATTTTCAATTGAAGTATCGCTTCCATTATCGTCATAAGAGAATAAAGTTAAAACACATCGAGCAAGAGTATTCATAATATCTTTACTTGGTGCTTTTAAAACAATATCTCTTACAAAATCAGCTGGTAGCTGTCTATAGTCAGCTAAAATTTTACTAAACTTCTCAAGTTCTTCTTTATTTGGGAGTTCTCCAAAAATCAAAAGGTAAGCTGTTTCTTCAAAACCAAAACGATTTTCTTCAATACAATTTTGGATTATATCTTTAACGTCAATTCCTCGATAAAATAATCTACCAGGAACATATACCTTTTGGTCACCTTCTTGAATAAAGCTCATTATTTCAGAGATTTTAGTTAATCCTGTTAATATTCCATTTCCGCGTCTATCCCTTAAGCCACGATTAACATGGTATCTTTCAAATAATTCAGGATCGATCTCATCAGGTAATTTTTCACTAAGTTCTATAACTTCAGCCGGGATTTCAGAATAATCTTTTACCATATATCGCCTTAATTTCTTATTTTTTAAAAATTTATAATCTTATTATAAAAGATTGAAAATGTATTTTATAATAAAGAGACAATTATAACAAATGAACTAGAAAAAATATTTCTAAGTACGGATCTTAAATGAGTGAAATTGAAAAAAACACAATCCTTTTAGGTATTACAGGAAGTATTTCAGCTTATAAAATGGCAGATGTAGCCAGTGCTCTAACTAAACAAGGATATAATGTCGAAACTATTATTACAGAAAATGGTCAAAAAATCATTAATCCTATTGTTTTTAGTGCTTTAACAGGAAACAAATGTCAGACTCAATCTTTTAACACCGAAAGTGATGATGCAATTGTTCATATCACTTTAGCTAATAAAGCTGATCTATTAATGATAGCACCAGCCAGTGCTAATATAATAGGTAAAATAGCAAACGGAATTGCTGATGATTTACTCTCAACTACTGTTTTAGCTTGTGATTGTCCAAAACTTATAGCACCAGCTATGAATTCTAAAATGTTTGAAAATAAAGTTGTTCAAGATAATTTAGAAAAATTATCACGATATGGGTGGATCATCATAGAACCCGATTCTGGTATTCTTGCCTGCAAAGAGGAAGGTAAAGGGAAACTCCCAAAGCCAGAAAAGCTTTTAGAATATATCTATAAACATGTTCAAAAGAATCAGGATTTAAAAGATAAGAATATATTGATAACAGCTGGACCAACACAAGAAAAGATAGACTCAGTTCGATATATAACAAATCACTCTAGTGGTAAGATGGGATATGCTCTAGCTGAAGCTGCAGCTTGTCGAGGAGCTAATGTAACTTTAGTTTCCGGACCTACTGAATTAGATGAATTCATCGGAGTAAATAAGGTTGATATTGTTTCTGCTGAAGATATGTTTGATGAAGTTACGAAGCGTTTTAAAAATCAGGATATTATTATTAAGGCAGCAGCTGTTGCAGACTTTACTCCAAGAGTTAAAAAAGATAAAAAGATTAAAAAGAACTCCTTTTCTAAAACAATTGAATTAGAAGAGACTAAAGATATTCTTAAGGAATTGGGAAAAATTAAAGGAGATAATCAATATTTATGTGGTTTTTCAATGGAAACTGAAAACCTCTTAGAAAATAGTAAGAAAAAACTTAAATCTAAAAATGTTGATTTAATTTGTGCTAATTCAATAAAAGATAGCGGTTCCGGTTTCCGGACTGATACAAATAAAGTAACTTTGATCACTAAAGATGAAATTATTCCGTTAGAGAAATTAAGTAAGCTTGAAACTGCGAATAAGATTTTAGACCAAATAGTCAAAATGGAAGAGACCTAATGATCTCTTCCTTTTATTTCATATTTATCAATGTCTTACCTGTAAATAATAAAATATCTTCATTATTCATGGCATATTTAATCATTTCTTCCGAAGGTGTATTAGCCGAAAATAAAGCATAAATTTTTTCATAATTTCTATATTTTCTTAATTCTTTAATATCTTGAGTTGAAATAATAAAATCTTTAAACTGATCTAGATCATAATCCTTTAAAGAAAATTGTGAATCCGCTAGTAGGATTCGTCTATTTTTATCATCTATTGCAACGAGTTGAATTTCCGAATCTTTATTCCAAAAGCTTCCAATTCTACTTGGTTCAAAGTCAAAAATTCCCTTTTCAATATTTAAGAGTAAGAACTCTCCGATTAACCTAGAATATAGATCTTCAATATAATTAGGATAATCATTTTGAATCATTTTAATTATTCGTTCTTTATTTAAAGTAGAACTGTTTGGATAGATATATCTAAACCAAAAGTTAAATAGTGGACTTTTGATGTAATAACGGAAATTTTTAGTAGAAGCTCTTCTTTTATTAATTGAGATCTTTCTTCCAACATAACCTAATCTTTCAAGGTTTTCTAAATATTGTTCAACTTCAGACTTTCTATATTTTGTTTTCGAAACTAAGTCTGCTACTGTTTGGACTCCTTGAGCTAAATAGTAAAGAATTGTTGTATAATCAGAAACTCGACTAATATCTTTCTCTAGAAGTTTTAATGGTAGCTCGTATAAGATACTTGATGGATCAAACATTAAATCCACTATCGTTTTTATTTGACTTTTAATGGTATTCTTATCTTCTAATAAAGTCCAATATAATGGAACTCCTCCGGCTATATTATATAAACTTATTAAGTCAGATAAATTATTATCCGGATAATTTTTCTGAAACTCTAGGAAGTTAAATGGATTTAGTTGAATCCTTAAGTCGGAATTCTTAATTAGTGGATTCGACTGTTTTAATAATCTAAACAGAATACTATTATTTGGAAAGATAAAAATTGTTGTAATATTATTTGGTTTTAAAATAGTATTCCAAATTTTAACAAACTCTTTTAAAGAATCAGGTTTATTCTGAAGTAATAAGTCAAAATTATCAATAACTAAAACTTTATCTTCTTCTTCTGGCTTCCTAATATATAAACTAACTAATTCTTCCCAATTAGGAACATCTTTTGGAGTTTTTACTTGAAGTCCATAGTTTAACTTAAGATTTTCTAAAAAATTTTTTCTATTAAGTTCATCATTAAAATCTCCAGCTGAAAAGTAGAGGTGAGGTTTATCTTGAATAAACTGTTTGGCCAACTCCGTTTTCCCAACATTTCTTGGTCCATTTAAGATAATAAGATTTGCCTTATTCCTATAAGCATTCTCTAGAATTTCTAGTTCATTATTTCTTTCATAAAACTTTTTCAAATTAGCCTCACTCCTTATAAATATTTGCCGAAGCAATCATATATTAATAATTTATACTAAATGAATTTTCATTAAATACTTGTCTATTATAAACAAAAAAAGACGACTGGTTAATAAACCGGTCGACTTGTATTTCAATTATTCTAATTGAATTTAGATTAATTAAATTTTTAAAACTTAAACTTATATTAAAATTATGAAATTTTAATTAATTTCACCAGATTAATAAATATAATTCTAATAGTGATTAACTACTCCATCTCTAAGGATTTCATTTTGTAAATCAAGAAATTCTTCTTTTGTTAATTCAGGTAACTCACCAAACTTTTGATAAATAGCTTTAACTATTGCGATTGCTCTTGCTTGATTACTAACTCCTTTATTTGGGTTAAATTCGATATCAGTAAAGAAATTATAATCTAATAATTTTTCTAAATCTTCAGCTAATATCGATTCCTGAACAGCTAAATAATAAAGATAATTAAAGAAGTAGCTTCTAGGTTTAAAAGGATAATCCTCTCCATTAAAGTTAAAGCCAATAAAAGGGCCAGATGTATTATGACGTTCATCCCTTTTTGCTTTTAAAGGGTGAATGTTTTTTAAATCAGTTAATGGTCCTGTTTTAACATAATTCTTACTAGCATGATAAACGCTCTCCATCGGGTTACCTTCAACTGTTAAATTAAAAGGACTCAATGAAGCGCCGAATTCATTGTCTGACTTTGTAGATACTTCCAAGGTTTTATCTCCTATACTCTCGTGTAAAGCTTTAACATTTTTCTTTTTTTGAGAGGGAGCTAAACCTGGATTCCATTTAAAATCATAATCTTTCTTTTTAACTTGGCCATTTTCAACAAACCAAGCAGGTCTTGTAGCCATATTCACCCCTATTAATTGATTACCAATAATCTTTGTTTCTTATTTTCATTTATATCCAAAGATAACTTAATTTATATTGGAAGGGTTAATTTAGATAAAATTGTAAATTACATAAAATGAAATATTAGTATTATTTGAATCAAAAATGTTATTATTAGTATTTACCATTTAAAACCTTTTCTGACAATTTAGGTATTTTTATTGAAAGTAGTAGGTTGATTATGCTTGGAGCAATTATAGGTGATATTGTTGGTTCTATTTATGAATTTAACAATATTAAAACTACAGATTTTGAATTATTCACGGATTATAATGAATATACAGATGATTCCATCTTAACTATTGCAACAGCTAAATCATTGCTTGAATCAGAAACTTCTGATTTTCCAATACAAGAACTTTTTACAAAGAATTATAAAAAATACGGATTATTATATCCTTCTAGTTATGGTAATCGGTTTTCTGATTGGTTATTTAGTTCTTCTACTTTACCGTATGGATCTAATGGAAATGGATCAGCAATGAGAGTTAGTCCTGTTGCTTGGTATGGTAATAGTTTAGAAGAAGTCAAAGCTTTAGCTGAAAAATCTGCTGGAGTAACGCATACTCATCCAGAAGGAATAAAAGGAGCAGTCGCAACCGCTGAATGTATTTATTTAGCTCGAACAGGTCATTCTAAAGCTGAAATATTAGAAGTAGCTAAAGAATTTTATCCTGATGATTTCACAGACGATTTTACTTTAGATAATATAAGAGAAACCTATTCCTTTGATGGTACATGTCAAGGCACTGTCCCTCAAGCAATTGAAGTCTTTCTAGAAAGTAATGATTATGAAGATACTATAAGAAAGGCTATTTCAATTGGTGGTGATAGTGATACATTAGCGGCTATAGCTGGAAGTATTGCAGAAGCTTATTACGGAATTCCAAAAGAATTAGTAGATGAAGCCTTAACTTATTTAGAACCAGAATTCATTGAAACTATTGAAGAATTCTATAATAAGGTTATCAACAAATCCAAACAAAAGTAGACATTTATTAAACCATTATCAATTATTTTGAATAGCTCAGTTTCAGATAAATTGAGCTATTTAAACCTTGTTCTTAGTTAATTTATTTCTAATATTGAATAGACGTTTCTATTGTAAACGTTAACTATTCAACATCATTTCTATATTTATTATTCTCGCATAATTTTCCAAATAAGGAAAAACTGCGAGTGCAAACGTTTCCATTGTTAACGAAAAATGAAACCCAACCAAAGGATGGCTAGGTTAAAAATTAATTAGCTAATGCCTTTTGTAAAAATTCAGCTGTTGGTGAAATGGGATTTTGAGCAATTTCTTCAGGAGTTCCAGTAGCGATAACTTCTCCACCTTCATCCCCACCTTCTGGGCCCATCTCTATTAACCAGTCAGCAGTTTTAATTAAATCAATATTATGTTCAATTACAATAACTGTACTGCCTTGATCTACTAATCTTTGAAGTACTTTAACTAATTTATTTACGTCGTCCATATGTAAACCAGTTGTAGGTTCATCTAAGATATAGATCGTATTTCCAGTATTAACTTTTCGAAGTTCAGAAGCAAGCTTAACTCGTTGTGCTTCCCCTCCAGATAATTGAGTGGAAGGTTGTCCGAGTCGAAGATAGCCTAAACCAACATCCAATAAAGTTTGTAAAATCTTTCTTATTTTTGGTTGGTTTTTAAAGAAATCATAAGCTTCTTCAACAGTCATGTTTAAAACATCTGCTATATTTTTGCCTTTAAATTTAACTTCAAGGGTTTCCCTGTTGTATCGAGTTCCATGACAAACTTCACAAGGAACTTCAACATCGGGTAGGAAGTTCATTTCAATAACTTTAACTCCGTCACCCTGACAGGCTTCACAACGACCACCTTTAACATTAAATGAAAATCTACCCTTTTCATAGCCTCTTGCTTTAGCTTCAGGAGTTTTAGCAAAGAGATCTCGTATTAAATCAAAGAGTTTGGAATAAGTTGCAGGATTACTTCTTGGCGTTCTCCCAATTGGACTTTGATCGATATAAATAACTTTATCTACATTTTCAAGTCCTTGAATATCTTTATGTTTACCAGGTTCAATTAATGAATGATGAAGTTTACTAGCTAAACCTTTATAAAGAATTTCGTTTACAATTGATGACTTTCCTGAACCAGAAACACCAATAACTGTGATAAACTTACCAAGTGGAAATTCAACGTCAATATTTTTAAGATTATTAACTTCAGCTCCAATAACTTTTATAGACTTACCATTACCTTCTCGGCGTTGTTTTGGAACCTCTATTTGCTTAACTCCTGATAAATACTGTCCTGTTAAAGACTTCGGTTCATTTTTTATATCTTCAATACTTCCAGAAGCTACGATTTCACCTCCGTGGTCACCTGCCTGCGGTCCTACATCGACTAAGAAATCAGCTTCTTCTAAAGTTTCCTCATCGTGTTCAACAACGATTAGAGTATTACCAAGATCAGTTAAATCTCTTAAAGTATTTAGTAGCTTTCTATTATCTCGTTGATGGAGTCCAATAGAAGGTTCATCAAGAACATATAAAACTCCCATTAGTTTTGAGCTTAGTTGACTTGATAATTTTATTCTTTGAGATTCACCACCAGATAAGGATGAAGCTGATCTTGATAAAGTTAAGTAACCTAATCCTACATCCTTTAAAAACTTTAGTCGGTTTAAGATTTCATCTACTAACATTTCAACAATTTGCTGTTGTGTTTCAGTTAGTTCAATATTTTTAAAAAATTCTTCTAGATCATTAATTGAATTTTCAGTTAGTTCAATAATATTTTTACCGTTTACTGTAACAGCTAAGGCATTTTCGTTTAATCTTTTTCCATGACAAACAGGACATTCAGAAATTCGTGTGAATTTTTCAATTCTGTCACGAGTTCTAGGAGATGTAGAAGTATTAGAAACATGATTCATTCTTTCTATAGCTCCTTCCCAGTTTTTAACACCAGGAATTTCGTAGTCTGCCCCGTAAAGGAGATCATGGATCATTTCTTCGGGAGCCTCCCCTATTGGTTTGTTAGTAGGAAAATTGTAATGATCAGCAATTCCAAAAATCGCATCTTCGAAAGCCGCATAATCAAAACGATGTGTTGCAAAATGAACGGCTCCTTCGCTTAATGATTTAGTTTTATCAGGAATAATTAAATTAGGATCAACTTGTTTTAAATATCCTAATCCATTACAGTGATGACACATTCCGTAAGGATTATTAAATGAAAATGAACGTGGTTCTAGGACAGGAAACGAAATATTACAGTCCGGACAAGCTAAATTTTCACTATATAGAATTGTTTCGCCTCCAATTACATCACATTCGACAAGTCCATCACCTAGTTCTAAAGCAGTTTCTACAGAGTCTGTTAATCTCTTTTCAAGACCTTCTCTAATAGTTAATCTATCTACAATTACAGAAATGTTATGTTTATAGGTTTTCTTTAGATTAATCTTTTCATTTAAATCATAAACTTCACCATCTATTAATACTCTTACAAAACCTTCAGTTTTTAACCGGTTTAATAGTTGTTTAAACTCCCCTTTTTCTCCTCTAACAATAGGTGCCATAATTTGAAAACGTGTTCTCTCTGGTAATTCTAAAATTTGGTCAACTATTTGGTCAACGGTTTGACTTGTAATTTCTTTCCCACAATTAGGACAATGAGGAGTTCCAATTCTTGCATAGAGTAGACGGAAGTAATCGTAAATTTCAGTTACAGTTCCAACAGTGGATCTTGGATTTCTATTTGTCGTTTTTTGTTCAATAGATATAGCAGGACTTAAACCTTCAATTGATTCAACATCTGGTTTTTGAGAATTTCCTAAAAACTGTCTCGTATAACTAGATAAGGAATCCATATACCGACGTTGTCCTTCAGCATAAATAGTATCAAAAGCTAATGTTGTCTTACCACTGCCAGAAACACCTGAAAATACGATTAGTTTATCTCTTGGAATTGTAATATCTATATTTTTTAAATTATGTTCTTTAGCTCCATGTACTATTATATTATCCATTTATTACCTTCTAGTTTCTTTTTTATTACCTCTACTTTTACCATACCGTCCTTTCTTAGTTGACTTGTAAGTTTTTGGTTCAAGATCATTTTGAAGAACGATAGGTTTACCAGTTTCTTCAGATTCCTTCATTGCTTTTTTAATTAAAGCAATTCTATCTCTTAACTGGGCAGCTTGTTCAAATTCCATTTGTTCTGCTGCAGTATACATTTGTTCTGTTAAGACAATAATTTCTTGTTCAGGATTCTTAATTATTGATTCTTCTTCTGTATTATTGTTATGTGTTATCTCAATAATATCAGCTATATTTCTTTTAACTGATTGCGGTGTTATATTATGTTTTTCGTTATAATCTTGTTGTATTTTCCTTCGACGGTTCGTTTCATCAATTGCATGCTTCATTGATTTAGTTATTGTATCAGCATACATAATAACTTTACCGTCAACATTTCTGGCTGCTCTACCAATAGTTTGTACAAGTGATGTTTCAGATCTTAAAAACCCTTCCTTATCGGCATCAAGAATGGCAACTAAGCCAACTTCAGGTAAGTCTAATCCTTCCCTTAAAAGATTAATTCCAACTAAAACATCAAACAAACCTAAACGTAAATCTCTAATTATTTTTAATCTTTCAATAGTATCAACATCAGAATGAAGGTAGTTAACTTTGAGTCCACTTTCTTTTAAGAATCCGGTTAAATCTTCAGCCATTTTTTTGGTTAGTGTTGTAACTAGGACTCTATTCCCTTTAGCAATGGTATCTCTTATTTCACTTTCCAAGTCGTCAATCTGACCTTTAATTGGTCTAACAACAACTTCTGGATCTATTAGTCCAGTCGGTCTGATTATTTGTTCTACTACCTGCTCAGAATGTTCTTTTTCATACGGTCCAGGAGTTGCTGATGTAAAAATACATTGATTAATTTTATTTTCAAATTCACCAAAATTGAGAGGACGATTATCATACGCTGATGGAAGCCTAAAGCCATAATCAATAAGGTTCTTTTTTCTAGAATGGTCACCACCACTCATTCCTCCAATTTGAGGAATTGAAACATGTGATTCGTCTGTAATTAGAAGAAAGTCATCAGGAAAATAGTCAATTAAAGTATACGGAGGTTGTCCTGGTTTTGAACCATTAATATATCTAGTATAATTTTCAATTCCATTACAGTAGCCCATTTCGCGAAGCATCTCTATATCATAATTTGTACGTTCTGTAATGCGTTGCGCTTCGATATACTGTTGATTTTGTTCAAACTGCTTAGCTCGTTCTTCTTTTTCAACTTCAATCCCTTGAATCGCTACATCTAACTTATCTTGAGTTGTTGTGTAGTGGCTCGCTGGGAAGATACTAATATGGTCTAATTCCCCTAAAACTTCACCAGTTATGGTATTAATTTCAGTGATTTTATCAATTTCATCACCAAAAAATTCTACTCTTACAGCTTTATCTGAACTAGCAGCTGGATAAATTTCTAGAACATCTCCTCTGACTCTAAAGTTATTTCTTTCAAAGTTAATATCATTACGAACATATTGAATATCAATTAACTTCCTAATAACTTCATCTCTATCTTTAAGCATTCCAGGTCTTAAACTCAAAACTAAATTTTCATAGTCTATTGGAGATCCAAGGCCATAAATACATGAAACAGAAGCTATAACAATAACATCTTTTCTTTCAAAGAGAGAAGCAGTTGCAGAGTGACGAAGCTTATCAATTTCATCATTAATAGCAGCATCTTTTTCAATAAATAAATCGGTACTCGGTACATAGGCTTCCGGTTGATAATAATCATAATAAGATACAAAGTATTCAACAGCATTATTTGGAAAGAATTTCTTGAATTCATCATAAAGCTGTCCAGCTAGAGTTTTGTTATGAGCAATAATTAACGTTGGCTTTTGAACCTTTTCTATTAATTTAGCCATTGTGTAGGTCTTTCCAGAACCAGTTACCCCCATTAACGTCTGGAAACGATATCCCTTTTCGACACCTTCAGCTAATTTATTTATTGCATATTCTTGATCACCCTTTGGTTCATATTCAGATACTACTTTAAATGGATTATCTACTTTTTGTAATTCATTCATAATGCAAATTATTAATTATACTACTTTTATTTACTTTTTAAAACTTCTATTGCTTTATCTAATTGGATATCTTCAAAATCTTCTGGATTCTCTATTTGTAATTCATCAAACGGAACTTCTATATCCGGTGTGATTCCAACTTTATTCACTTTTGAATTATCTTTTAGGAAGTATTCTTCAATAGTTAATTTGTAACCAGAGCCATCTTCAATAGCATTCATTCCTTGAATAACTCCCTTACCAAATGTTTTTTCACCAATTACAGTTGCTCCAGCTTTTTGAAGTGCTCCGCTTAATATTTCTGAAGAACTTGCTGTATATTCATTAACTATAATGACATAAGGAATATCAACTTTACCATCTTTTGTAGTATAAGAATTCTTTCGACCAGTATTATTGACCGTATAAGCTACAACATCTTTATCGAGAAGCTCATCTGCTACAGCAATTGCTGAATCAACAAGTCCACCACCGTTGTATCTTAAATCTATTACTAATCCAGTTATTCCCTCACCTAAAAGTTTGTCAAGTTGTTCTTTAAATTG
>CANQOZ010000022.1 GCA_947625585.1 uncultured Eubacteriaceae bacterium | reverse complement strand
GATTATACTATAAGCAACTGGTTATTTAAAGTATTTTCAAACTTAGATAGTTTATTTCTTTTAGCAGTTAAAAACCCAAGCTAACTTCAATGTTGGTAATGATAAGGAATTTATGATTGAAGTTGTTTCACAAATGATTCCTTATCTTGGATATCCGAGAAGTTTAAACGCACTTAATACAATAGATGAAGCAGCTGGAAAATAACATAAACAAAGGGGTCTCGAAATGAGGCCCCTATAATTAATTCTCTTTATCAAAACTCGGTCTGTACAAGTTGATATTATCAAGTGTAATAATTCGTTCTGAGAAACTTCCAGGTTGAATCGCTTTTCTATATTTATTCATGGTATTCATTCTGGCATCTATTACATCTATATGGTGAAGCACTTCTGCTTCCGGAAACATTGGTCTTTTGGGTGATCCGTACTCCGGTTCATAATGATGCGATAAAATCATATGTTCTAAGAGCATTAACACTTCTTCGTCTGTTCCTAATTCACTTCCCAACAACTCAAGTTCACTAATCTGTCCAGGAATATGACCAATAAGTTTTCCGTGAGCTGAATAGTCAGAAACATTACCATTTACATCACTATTCATCTCTTCTGTTTTACCGAGGTCATGTAAGATAACACCAGCATAAAGTAAATCTTCATTTAAAAACGGATAGAGTTTAGCTAATTCCTTAGCTAGTCGTAACATACTAACTGTATGATAAAGTAATCCACCTTTTAAGGCATGATGAACAGTTTTGGCAGCTGGATAGTAATCCAACTTATCCTTATGTAGTTCTAACGATTTTAGTGTTATTTGTTTAATATCCTCATTCTCAAAGTTATTGATAGTATCAACTAACTCCTGATACATATCTTTTGGTTCTTCTGGAGCTACTTCAATATACTCTGAGAGATCAATCATATCACCTTCATTTGTTGTTCGAATTCTTTGAATATCGAGTTGCAGCGTATCGTTAAAAGATTTACCTTTTCCGGTAACTGCAGCTACTATTCCCTGTTTAAAATCTCGAATATCATCTTCCGTAGCATTCCATAAGAATCCTGTTATTTCATTAAAATCCTTATCTGTTAAAACTAGTTTAATAAACTTAGTGTTGTTCTTAGTTGTCCTTACCTGGGCATCTTTGATAAACAAATACCCACGAAATGGTTGATCAACTTGGATATCTTCTATATTCATTTAATTCTTATATTCTTCCTTAATATTTTCTGGGTGTTCTTTCTTATATTTATCCAAACCTTCTAATAATAGTTCCATTGCACGAGATAAATCATCTTCATTTAAGACATAAGCTAATCTGACTTCATCTTTACCGTTCTCAGGATCTAAGTAAAAGTCGTTTGCGGGAGTAAAAATAACCGACTCTCCGTTATTTTCAAAATCCTTAATTAAATATTCAATGAACTTATCAGCTTCAATTACAGGCAGTTTTACCATGTAATAAAAGGCCCCAGTTGGTTTTTTAGCTATAATATCATCTCGGTCTTTTAGCTTTTCATATATCAAGTCTCTACGATGCTCATACTCTTTAATACTTTTATCAAAAAAGCTTGTATCTAACTTAAAGAGTTCAGTTGCACCTTGTTGGTCTACACTTGAAACTGCTAATCTCATCTGACACAGCTTTTTTATGGCATTAATCACCTGTTTGTTTTTAGTAATAATAAAGCCAATTCTTGCTCCACATGCTGAATACCGCTTAGAGATACTATCAACAATAATGGTATTTTCACCAATTTCAGGATAATGAGCAGGAGATACAAACTCAGATCCATCGTAGATAAATTCTCTGTAAACTTCATCTGCAATAAAAAAGAGATTATCTTTAATACATAGATCCTTAACGAGTTCAATTTCCTCTTTGGTAAAGACTTTCCCCGTTGGGTTGTTTGGATTTGTAATTAAAATTGCTCTGGTTTTATCTGTTACTAGCGATTCTATTTCAGCTAATTCCGGTAGTGAGAATTGTGTCTCTGCTTTTGTTGGAATACCTACAAGATCGACACTAGTAGCTTTTGCAATTTCTTTATAGACGGAATAGAAAGGCTCAGGAGTTATGATTTGATCTCCAGGATTACACAAGGTTAAGAACACAAATAGGAGTGCTTCACTCCCACCGGAAGTAATTAAGATTTCATCTTCATTATAGTGAAGACCAAATTGTTTGTAATATTTTAAAGCTTCCCTTCTGAGTTCTGTTTGTCCTTCTGGATCAGAATAAGCTAGTACTTTCTGTCTAACCTCCCTGACTTTATCCATGAACTCCTTCGGTGTTTCAATGTCAGGTTGTCCTATATTGAGATAGTAGAATTTTTTACCTTCAGCCTCTCTTTTATGAACTTCAGGATAATATTTATAGAGCGCTGGTTCGCTCATTTTATTGACACGTTCTGATATCTGCATTGTCTTAATTTCTCGTATTTAATACAAAAATAATACCATAAAAAAAAGCGAGGTCTAAACCTCGCAACGTTGTTTTACTATTGTTGTGCTACTAGTGGAAGTGTTGCACTTTGAGTCTTACCATCACGTTCATAAGTGATTTCAACACTATCACCAACTTTTTTATTATATAGAATGGTTCTCATTTGAATCAAAGTATTGATTTCTTTACCATCTACTGTTTTGATGATATCACCTTGCTGTAATCCAGCTTTCTGAGCAGGTGAGCCATCTGTTACAGAGACAATGTAGAACCCTGTATTAAATTTCTGGACTTGATCATTAAGAATGTATTTAGCCTGTTCAGGATCATATCCTGTTACTCCAATAATCCTTGGTGAGAAGTTACCAGTTTCAATAACTTCCTGGATGATTGGCTTAAATAGGTTAATTGGAATTGCAAAACCAATTCCTTCAGCCTGAGTACTCTTATAGGTATTAATTCCTATAACTTCACCATTTGTATTAACTAATGGTCCACCGGAATTACCTGAGTTAATAGCAGCATCCGTTTGAATAAGTCCTTCAGCTGTAATCTGATTGGTTGATGGTTCAACAATCGTACGGTCTATAGCAGAGATAATTCCAGATGTAACTGTTCTTGAATAAGCTAATCCAAGAGGGTTACCAATAGCTACAACGGTCTGTCCAACACTGATATCTTCGGAGTCACCAAGACTTAATGCTTGGAATCCACTTCCTTCAATCTTAACAATTGCAATATCGAGATCGGAATCACCCCAAATTCGTTTACCTTCATATTCTTTACCATCGGCTGTAGAAACTGTTATCTTTTGAGGTGAATCTGTAACGACATGGTTATTTGTAACAATATAACCATTATCCGTTGCAAAGAATCCAGAACCAAAGCTTGTTCCTTGTGATTGTGTAGGTTGACCAAATAAGTTCTGACCAGTTGTATTAACAACTGCTGCAATACCTACAACGGATTTTGGAACTACTTGGCTTACAGCTTCAACTGAAGATTCAGCATCACCACCATCATAGTTAACAACTGTACCCCCATTACTATTATAAGAACCTGCACGTGAGAGTAAATTGGTTTGAGTAAGTAGTAAATACCCAACTAGTAGTGCTATGATTGCCCCTACTATTGCACCAAATAGAGCAGCTACAAACGTATGCCCGCTTGATTGTCTTTTGACTCGCTTCTTCGGCTGTTCCTGAATAGAAGGTTCCTGATATTCTGGCTGAGGATTTGCCTGATTTAAACTTTCAAAATGCTTTCTTCGTTGTTCTTCAATAGGATCTTGATTATTCATAAGTACCTTCTTTCACTAATTATAAAGAATGTAGTTGACTTACCCTGTTTCGGTAAGCTACTTCAAGAATCACATCTTTTCCAGTTTTAATTAAATTCTTCTTTAAAACATTGGTTGTTTCGAGTTCTGCTAAAACGGGAAGGTTATTATGTTCACTTAAGTGAGCAAGTATAAGATGGTCGGTTCCGCTTAATACCAGATCCTTAGCATATTCTGCTGCTCTTTCGTTCGATAAATGTCCCCATGCACCCCTAATTCTCTGTTTTAGATAATAAGGATAAGGTCCAGTCTCTAACATGTTAATATCATGGTTGCTTTCTAAGACGACCAGGTTGCACCGGTTGAGATACTGTTGCATATCATCAGTAATTATTCCGGTATCTGTAGCAATTCCTATACTTTTGGCTCCATTTGTTATATTAAAACCAACAGAGTCTACTGCATCATGGGAAGTCTTAAAAGCAGTTAAATTTAGGCTTCCAATGTCAAAGGGAACATGTTTATCAAAACAAACTTGGTTCTTGTCCTTTAACTTACCTAGATTTCCTTCAAGAGCACCCCATGTATCAGCTGTTGCATAAAGCGGAAGGTCATACCTTCTTGAAAGCACTCCTGCAGCCGAAATATGGTCTGAATGTTCGTGGGTTAGGACGATCCCATTTAGATCTTTAGCAGTTTCACCTATATTATTTAATGCTAATTCTACTTGCTTTCCGTTTTTTCCTGCATCTACGAGAATTCTTGTACCTTTATCTTCAATAAATAAACAGTTTCCTGAACTCCCGCTAAACAAACTACAAAACTTCATAAATTTCCTTTGTTTACGGTACTTATTTTATTAATTTATCTTAAAAACAACTTTAAGGGAAATTTTTAATTTAAAAAAGTAAAAAAATCTCTTTAATTGGTCTAAAATTATTGAATTTTGGGCAAAAAAATAGTTTAGGCACTACCTCCTAAACTACTTCATCATCTAACCGAGCTACTTTAGCTCCTAGTTTATTTAATTTTTCTTCAAAATCTTCATAACCACGATCAATATAGTGGATGTCTTTGATACGAGTTGTACCATCAGAAACTAAAGCAGCAATTACTAATGCTGCTCCTGCTCTTAAGTCAGGAGTAATAAGTTCTACCTCATCACCATTTAGCTCATTAACACCATCGATCGTAGCTGTCTTTTTGTCATCATAAATTTTTGCCTTAGCACCTATCTTTTTAAGTTCATTAAGATATCCAAGACGACTTTCGAAAATATTCTCTTTTATTCTGCTCTGACCATCAGCAAGTATCATCAATACAGCTAATGGTTGTTGAAGATCAGTCGGAAAACCTGGATAAGGCGCTGTTGAAACCTGCACTGCTTTAAATGGTCTTTTAGCCATTACGTAGATTTCATCTTCATTTGTTTCAACTGGTATCCCCATCTGTTTGAATACATCAATTAATGATTTCATATGGATAGGAATTGTATTCTTAATGACAATATCACTTTCTGTTGCTGCGGCAGCTATCATGTAAGTACCAGTTTCAATCTGATCTGGTATAACTGAATACTCTGTTCCGTGTAACTTATCAACACCAGTAATCGTGATATCTTCGGTTCCAGCTCCACGGATTTTAGCACCCATACGGTTTAAAAAGTTAGCAACATCAACTATATGGGGTTCCTTGGCAGCATTCGATATATGAGTTACTCCCTTAGCCAGAGATGCTGCAATCATAAGATTAATTGTAGCCCCAACAGATGGAAATTCTAAAAGAATATCACCACCTTTTAAGCCAGATGATTTAACAGTAATCATGACATTATCATCAACCTTGGCTCCGAGTTGTCTGAAACCATCTAGGTGTAAATTGATTTTTCGATCACCAATCGCACATCCGCCAGGTCTTGGAACCTTTCCTCCATTAAATCTTCCGAGAAATGTTCCTAGAAGATAGTAAGAGGCTCTTAACTTATTAAAATTATAGGCTTGATCAGAGCAGTCTGTTTGATTGATTCCTTTTGGATCTATTCTTAAGACGTTATTATTAAACTGGACTTTAGCTCCAATTCTTTTGATTATTTCGATAAACTTGTAGACATCCTGAATATGAGGGACATTTTCGATAGTACTAACCTCATCACTGAGACAGGCAGCTGCTATAATGCCGAGGACAGCATTTTTTGCCCCTGTAATTGAAACCTCACCTGAGAGTTTATGTCCACCCTCGATTAAATAAGACTCCATTTACACTCCAATTAAAAAATACTCGATTGTAAATTATAACATAAGCTTTTCCAATGATTATAGGATACCTTTGTAACAGTTGTGTAAATTATTCGTCTAAAATTCGTAATTTATATTTTAAAAAGTCGAAACACCGCCTAAATAGAGAATAACATTAAAACAAAAAAATGTTTACCTCTACCAATTCAATTTAAAACTGTTACTATTTTCAGTTAAAACTAATGTGGCGAAAATCAAAAATCGTGATAAACTTAAATAACCCGCCAAATTTTGAGGTGAAATAAAGTTTTCCTATTATAATAGTAGGTAGACCAATCACTTTTGGCAAAATAATTTTGAGAGGTAAAGAGCTTTGGGAGTTTTATTTCAAGCAGCAAGTGAATTATATGGGACTACAACAGTAGAAAACATGTTTATAACTGCATTTATGCCACAGGCAAAAGGTGATTATGTCAAGATCTACCTCTATGGTCTAAAGAATACCCAAAATCCTCAGAGTGTTCCTTTGTCAAACGAAAAACTCGCTAAGGAATTAAGGGTAACCGAAAATACGATTTATGATGCCTATCTCTATTGGGAAGAAAAGGGATTAGTTCAAATCAAACATTACGGTGAAGACTTTGCTGTAGTCTTTAATAGTATCTCCCAGTCTCTAGCGGAAAGTGCTGGTAGAAAAACTGATATTAACACGATTCCGTCCCATCTCAAAGAAGTTAATGAATTTAAATATTTAATTCAGTCTGTTGAAACCTACTTAGATGGAAAAATCATCACAGAAGATATGATGAAAAAGCTAGTTATGTGGGTTGAAGAATATGAAATGGAATATCCATGTTTATATTATCTGTTTGATTATTGCTCAGAATGTATAGGAAATAACGACTTTACAACAATGGGAAAATTCAACTATGCCTGTAAAGTAGCAGACAGCTGGTATCAACAAGAGATTAAATGTCTTAATGATGCCCTAGAACAGACTGAGAATTATAAAAAACATAACAAGCTAGTCTATCATGTTCTAAGAGAACTAGGCCTTAAGCGGCAACCTATCAGAAAAGAAAGAAATTTTGTTAATAAGTGGGTAGATACCTACGACTTTTCTAAAGAAATGATTCAAGAAGGCATTAATAGAACTAGCCATCAAAGCTTCGAATACTTAGATAGCATTTTAACCGATTGGTACAATAAAGGTTACAGTGAACCTAGTCAGATAATTGATATTAAACCATCAAAAAATAAAAAGGAAAATAATACTACAATTAGTGAGGATCGGTTAGAAGCTGCTAATAAATATGAAGATTCTATCTTTGAAAATTTCAGAAAGAGTCTTGAAGCATTAGATTAATCAATGCAAAATGTAAGCCAGATATTAAGGGATCGTAAAAATAGGAATAAAAAGGAACGGATGGACCGTATCCAAAGATTAGAAGAGTCAAATCCGGAATTTTATAACCTGACAAGAAAACGTAATGAGCTCTTAGCTGATATTGCTTTACTTCGAATCACTGGTAAAAAAAGTGAAGCCAACTCTAAAATGGCTGAAGTTCAGTCGCTAGACAATTTAGAACAGAAGATTTTAAAAGATAATAATCTTCCGTCTAACTACTTAGATGAGATTATAACCTGTCCCATCTGTAACGATACAGGAATAGACCAAAATGGTAAAACTTGTCAGTGTGTAAAGTCTGTCATACTTGAACAGAGCTATGGTAAATATGATCTTTCAAATTTAATGAAGGAGAGTACATTTGAAAATAGCAATCCAGGAATTTTCTCAACAAAACGACTTAATAATGAGCCTGGATCAGCTAGAGAAAGCCTTGTCAGTGCTACAAATCGGGCAGCTAAATACCTTCAAAATTTTGATAATGAAACCTCGCTCTACATTACAGGTCAAGTTGGAACAGGTAAAACTTACTTTGTGAGCTGCCTTGTAAACGAACTACTAAAGCAGCAAAAACAAATAATTTATTTAACAGCTCCGAATTTGGCAAATTACCTATATGAAGATCTGAAAAATCGAGATAAAATATACAATAGTAATAAAGAAGAATTTAAAACGGTTGAACTGCTTGTCATAGATGATTTAGGCACAGAAGTAGTTAACCGATTTGTTGAAAGCTGTTTAACGGAAATAATCGACTACAGACTAGTTAAGAAACTCAAAACAATTATCACTTCAAATTACAATCCTCCCACCCTACTAAAGGAGAATATTTACCCTGAGAGGATGATAAGCCGAATTATGGGCAATTATGAAGTGATACCTTTTTTTGGATCGGATTTACGAAACGAATTCAGTAGGGATGAATAGGAATAAATGAAGAAGTTATTAGCTATTCTAATGTGCTTTCTACTAGTTGTTACAGGATCAGTCTGGGCATCTGGTAATGAGTACATGTTAAGGGCGAGTGATAAAGTCCCGGTGGAAGAAGCCGCCGGTCTAACTGAAAGTGCAATGACTGCTCTTGATGAGCAGATGCAGCAAGGGACCGACGGTCAACTAAAAGATGAACTCCCACCCCAAGTTTTTAATATTTTCGCTTGGTTTAGTCCTACAGATACTAAAAGCGAAACTTCTAAAAACGCTATAATCACATTTAGTGAAACAAGGGCAATGGTTGGAAGTCCAAATAGTGGCTCTACCTTAGAAACCTTAAAATTTTATAGCAAAAATAAAAACTTAGGTTTTAAATACAATACCAAGTTAGACGGGGAAGATTGGGGATTAGAATCAACTGGTCTTTATGACTTAGCAGAAGCTTCAGGAAACCAATCAGAAGAATCTAAGAAAATAAATAATATCGTTATTAGGTTAGACGGTCCAGATTCAATAGATTACTATATTTATTACAGAGTTTACATTGAAAACTCTCACTGGACGAACTGGGTAAGAGCAGACGAACCGGTAGTTGACGAAAATTCAACAGCTCACTTTGAGGCACTTGAAGTCAGGATCCTGCCAAGAGCTCAGGCTGCTCCACCAGATAGTATTAACTCTTCGGACATTCCGATTATTACAGCTACAAGTCATATGGCTAATGTCGGAACGACTCAACCGGTTATAGGTAAGAACATCACAATCGGTGAGGAACAACCAACGAGTCAAATTGAAGCAATTGCTTTTGGAACGAATGATCCTAACTTAAATATTGTCTATCAAACCAGCGTTTCTGATATTGGATGGCTAATGCCGCTTGGTAATAACATGCTATTAGGAACGGTTGGAGAAAACAAGGCAGTAGAAGCAATCAAGCTCCACTTGGAAGGTTCAGATGCTGAAAAATTTGATATCTTCTACAGAACTTATGTAGAAGAATATGGCTGGTTAGACTGGGCAAATAATGACCAGGTAGCCGGAACAGTAAATCAGCATTTGAAAGTTGAAGCACTCCAGGTTCGAATCTTACCAAAGGGAAGCTTACTTCCTGGAAACTCAGACATTCCAAGTATTATTGCTGTTGATATTAATGAAGGAACCTTCTTAAAGAGCTTAAATACCTTTAGACTAAAGAAAGGATTATCGCCAGTTACTGGTGATGTTAAGCTAAACGAAGCAGCAAGAGTTAGACTTGATGAAGTTAATGCTACTTACAGTCATATCAGACCAAACAACCATGGTTTTGAAAGCGTATTGACCGATGTTAATTACAGGACAGATGGACTTGTTCCTGCTATTGGTGAAAACTTCACTAAGACAAACGACTTAAATAAAGCTTTCGAAAACTTCCAGAATACAGCAAGTTGCCTGGCAATGATGTCAACCGATTATTATAAATATTGTTCTGTTGTTTCTGATGAACGTGGAATTACAGAAATTTTAATGACGGATGATCCAAGCAACTATAGTTTAATTAGATAATACCAACGGGCTTCGGCCCGTTTTTTGGTCCTCAATTTTAATCCATCATATAGATCTTTAAGATCTCTTCTGTATACCGATCGCCTTCATAAATGACTAGTGGCTCTTGTACTTTAAGTCCTATTTTTCCTTGTTTGGTAAATTGGATTAAACAAAGATTAGCATTCTTACCCTTTCTGGGATAGACAAACCGTATTATTTTAGGTTCAAACAGATTATCATGTGCTTTAATGATTAAATCAGAAAGCCTGTCCGGTTTGTATACTAAGATTAACTTCCCTCTTTGCTTTAAAGCTTTTTTAGAAAATTTAAAAAGTTCATCTAAAGTTAAGGTTTCCTCACTTCGAGCTATTCTTTTATTCTTATTCGGTGATAATATCTCTCTTTTCGGATTATTTGTTTTCACATTTTCAAAATAAGGCGGATTTGATACTAAAACATCATAAGAGTTTGGTTTTATATTATTAAGATCCCTAACATCTTGGTGGACAGCCTTTAAATTCTCTTCTAGATGGTTTAATCGAAAATTTCTGTCAGCTAGTTCTACTAGACTTTCCTGAATCTCAAAAGCTGTAAGCTCTTTAATATTTTTACGTTTAGCTATAAGAATAGGAATGACACCACTTCCGGTTCCAATATCACCTACTTTGTCTTTTGGCTTAATAAAAGAAGCTGCAAAATCAGCAAGTAAAACAGAGTCAATTCCAAAGAGGAAGTATTCCCTATTTTGAATAATCTGATATCCACCACCTAAATCATCTAATTCTTCATTCTGAGTTAATTCAAGCTTCATAATTCTATGTTATAATTATTCTTTTCAAAAACATCTTTTGTAAAACAGATTAATGAAAATTTTAAAACTTCTAGTTATAGTGGCTTTTCATTAAACAAGTGGAATTAATTAAAATACTTAAACAATAATTGTATCGGATAATTCTAAATTCGGAAAAACTGTTAACGTTTACACTCGAAACGATTTTCACGCTTTTTCTTACGAAACTTTAAGCTTTTATCGTTTAAACTAAACGATTTTTAACTATTTATTTTGTATTCTTAAAATTTTTTGTCATTTTTTAAAGATTTCACATAATTAATATTATCCGATGTTCAATTATTCCCACTTTAATGTGCTATAATAAACAACTGTAACGAAATTATGAAAATTTTGTAACGATATGAAATAGGAATTCAAGTCATGAATGCCCAAGATTTAAACCACAAACAAAACCGCTTAACTTATCAAAAAGATTATACAAAGCTGGAAAGTATATTTGATGCAGCGGTTGAGCGGATGCACCGTAAAAAAATTATCTATTATGCTACGGATCGTATCTACTCGGAAGACTCCCGGAAACTCCGGGCCCGTGAATCCTTTAAAGAAAAAGCCTGGGCAAAACCGGTTTCTTCAGAAGACATTAAAACGGAAGTGATTCAACTTGCTAAAGAAAATGTCATCCCAATTTCAGATACCATTTTAAATGATGATCCAAGTATGATTGCTTTCTTGGAGCTAGTCGGTGAAGACAATATTGAAATGGTTGAAGAAGTTAATGAACCAGAATTTGTTGAACAGCCTGTAGTGGCAGAAGAAGAGCCTCCTGTTGTTGAAGCTGTTAGACTTAAAGATCTTGTTGAGCCTGAAGAAGTTAACGAGGAAGCCAAGGTAGTTAGCATCCCGGATTACGAAGATTCAGCTGAAGCTGTGATATTAGCTGATCTTATTTCGGAAGAGCCTGAAATAGAAACGGAACAACCTGAAGTAAAACCAGCAATTAAAGAAGAGAAGAAGGTTGAGCCTAAAAGAGGTAATATTTATCAATATTATCAAAAAATAAAAGCACAATTTGGAAAAAAGGAATCAGCAGAAGTCTCCCAAGAAGAAACGCTCATTAATGAAGAAAGTGCAACGGAAAAAACTGGTGTTGGGGAACAATTAGAATTAGAACCGGAAGAATCCACAGATAAAGCTGAAATTATTGAAGAAGTGGAACAATCTCCGGATGAATTAAAACTTTCTGAAGCAGTGGAAACCGAAAATGTAGCAGAAGAAAGTGGAGATTATCTAGAAGCTGATTATGATAGGTTCCTTGAATTTAGTAACCAGATCTTAGAAGATGATCAAATTCCTGATGATATGACTCTAGGCGAACTCCTAGCATCGATCCAGGAAGATGATTCTTACTTACAAAGAGACGAAACAGCTAAAGAACAGGTAACCGAAGAAGAAGTTTTCAGTGAAACTGAAACTTATGAAACGGAACTTGAACCTGTTGAAGAACAAGCAATTACAATTGAAGAACCTTTAGACGAATTGGAGGAGGAAGCAATGCAATCACAGGAATCCCCCCTCGATATTGAAATAAAGGAATCTAAGCCAAAAAGAAGGATCCAGTTAGATGAAGTAGAAACACAGGATCTGTATACTTCTAAAGAAGAAATACCTAATAAAAAGAAGTTAACAAATTCCATGATTGAAAAAATAAATGGAGCTAAAAAGGAATATATGCTTTCAAGAATCTCATTTTTTGTAGCTTTATTCTTAACAGGGGTATTTTCAGTACTATTCTTTCAATCCTTTAATGGAATTGACTATATCTCACTTATCCTTTCACTCGTTGGCGCATTCCTTGTATGGGATTTATCGTCGAAAAGGATCCTGATTATGACAGGGTTGATAGAAGCAGCAATTATAGCAAGCATGATTTATCTAACCAACTCTACTGGAATGCAGTTAGACTATTTCCATTATGTCTGGCTCCTAATCGTTCCTTTAATGATTTGCTCTTCATTTATATTTAAGAAGAGTCGTGAAAATTATGCTTCAATCATCAATGGTAAAGATGTCAACTTAGAAACGAATTAAAAACTTTTTTCAAATAAATTCTTCAAAAGCCAGGCGGTCGTGCCTGGCTTTTAAAATGTCCGATTTTTATGAACCGTTGGTTTTTTCTTAAATAAATTAGCTAAAATAACTCCACCAAAAATACAAACAACGCCTAATATTTCTTCTATTGTCAGTCTTTCCCCGTACATAAATACACATATCCCGACCGTTGTCATAGGCCGGATATAACCATAAAACGCTATGACATCAGCTTGTAATTCATCAATTGAAGATAAGTATAGGTAAACTGGGAGTCCTGTGTTGATCGCACCTGCTACCAATAGCCACCAGGCATCATTTCCCGTAATTTGAAATTCTAAATCTGCTTTCCAGGCATAAATAACAAAAATAACAATAAAAGCGACTATCATCTGAAACATGGCATTTTCCAAGCCATCAATAGCCTCTAATTGACGATTACAATAAACAATCACAACTGTAAATACAGCAGTTAGTAAAACGTCACGAATTGAAGAAAGTCCACCTGGAGAGAAAATAAATTCAGAATCCAACAGAAAGACACCAAATGTACAGATAACAAACCCTATTATTTTTATAGGCGTTAGTTCAACTTCTTTAAATAGAAATGGAGAGCAGATTAAAAGCAGAGCAGGACCTAATGAATAGGTTAGAATAGTTGTGGTTGTACCAATTTTGTCTCCGGTATCACAAAGAATTAGATAGGTTAATCCAATACACGTCCCGGAAACAACCAAGAAGAATAGCTGTAATTTTGTATAATCCCAAAGTGTTGCTCTAAAACGAGAGCAGCAAAAAACTACCATCAAAACAAAAGCAGCAACAAGGATCCTTATGAACGTGGTTTGTAATGCAGCAGTTGAGGAATTATTAGTAGCAATTGGAATAGCGCCAAACAACAAACAGGCTATAATATATTTTATAACTTCTTTATGAAAAACCCTTGAAGATAACTTCTTAACTCTATCAACTAACATTTCAAATTTATATTAAAGAAATCACAGGCATTCCTAGCTGTTATTTCCTCTACCTCCCTGATCTCTTTACCAGTCAGTTCAGCTATTTTATTCATGACAAATCGAGTTCGTGCAGGCTCATTACGCTGACCTCGGAAAGGAACCGGACTCATATATGGTCCATCCGTTTCCAACATTATTCTGTCTAAAGGTATATTTTTAACAACTTCAGGTAGGAACCGAGGATTCTTAAATGTTATTGCACCACCTACTGAAATATAAAGCCCCAAATCCATCAATTCTTTAGCTTGTTCTAAATCTCCACTATAGGCGTGGAATACTGCTTTGGACTCAGGATATTCTTTTACAATTTCTAAAGCTTCTCCGTTAGATTCACGATCATGGACAATATATGGAAGCTCTAAATCAAGAGCAAGTTCAATCTGGTCACGAAACGCTTCCTTCTGAAGTTCTTTATCTGGATTATCTGGGTAATGGTAATCAAGCCCTATTTCCCCAATAGCTAGAACTTTTGGCTTTTTACTTAATTCCCTTAAGTCTTCTATTTTACTTTTATTATACCCATGTGCATCAATAGGATGTATCCCAACAGCAGCATAAACCTTATTAAATTGGTTAGCAATTTCAATAACTCGTTTACTTGACTCGATATCGCAGCCAGGAGCTAAAACAAACCCTAAATCTTTCGGTTTGTTAATTACTTCATCTAAGTCATCTTTATAAACATCTAAGTCTAAATGGCAGTGAGTATCTGTAATCATTAACTGTCCTTCTGATGTTTGTTAATTCTGTCAACTTCCATAGCCACACGCTTATTTCGAACACTATAAAGGGTATCTTTTAAGTTATCTTCGTCGGAATCTTTAATATATTCCTTTAACTTTTGCATAGAGTCTTCAAACTCTTCAATTTGTTCGACTAAAAGATCCTTATTCTCTATGAAAATTTCAGTCCACATTGGGGCGTTAATCATTGCAATCCTGGTGAGTTCACCAAAACTTCCGCCTTCAAAATCTGTAATAGTAAGATCATTTTCAGAATCGATTAGAGCTGAAGCAATAACATGACAGAGCTGGGACGTATAAGCTATCTTTTCGTCGTGGTTATGAGCAGTGGTTTCAACAATGTTGGTAAAACCGAGTTCCCCTAATATTTTTTTTAAATAATTTCTTGCTTTCGGATTTTCATCAATTGGAACTAAGACATAATTCCTATTTTTAAAAATGGTATCAGTTGTTCCATACCCTTCCTTTTCACTACCAGCCATTGGATGTCCAGGAATATAGGTAATGTCATCTCTTAAAATTTCTTCTAAAACTTCGACAATTGGGGTCTTTATTCCAGCAATATCAGTAATAATTGAATCTTTCTTAAAATCATCCATATGATTCTTTAGAAATTCAACCGTAGCTTTTGGATAGAGGCAGATAAACACGAGGTCCGATTCATTTAAGACTTTCTTTAACTCATCTTTATAAACCGTTCCAAAGTCTATTACCCTATCCTCCAAAGCTTCTTCAATTATTTCTTGGTTAATGTCATAAGCAGAGAGTTTGTCCGGATTTAACTTCTTTAATCCATTAGCAAAGGCTCCGCCCATCATTCCTAAGCCTATTACAGCTACATTCTTTCCCTCTAAGTTCATATTACAGTCTTATTTTCTAACTTAGCGTAATCTTTGACCCAATCTACAACTTCTTTAAATTCATCTGGTTTTAGAGCCTGTTCACCATCACATAAGGCCATTTCAGGATTGTTATGAACTTCAATCATAACACCGTCTGCACCTGCAGCTATAGCTGCTTTTGACATTGGTAGGACTAGATCATTAATACCTGTTGCATGGGATGGATCAATTATAACCGGTAGGTGAGTATGTTCTTTTAATACTGGAATAGCAGACAAGTCTAGAGTATTTCTTGTTAAAGTTTCAAATGTACGGATTCCACGTTCACAAAGAATTACCTTATCATTACCACCAGCCATAATATATTCAGCTGACATTAAGAGTTCCTTGATCGTCTGTGATAAACCTCTTTTTAATAAAATCGGCTTATTGGTTCGTCCAAGTTCTTTTAATAAGGTAAAGTTCTGACAATTCCTAGCTCCAACTTGAATAACATCAACATCGTTAAACATTGGAAGTTGGGATAAGTCCATTATTTCTGTAACGATTGGAAGTCCGGTAGCCTGTTTTGC
>CANQOZ010000021.1 GCA_947625585.1 uncultured Eubacteriaceae bacterium | reverse complement strand
TTTTTAGCTAATTCTTCCATTGCTACAAACCACTGTTCACTTGTCATAGTTTCAACAGTTGTATGACAACGGTAGCAAGTACCAACGTTATGGTTAATATCTTCTATTTTTGTTAAAAGGTCTTGTTCTTTGAGATCATCAACAACTTTGTTACGAGCTTCATATCGATCTAAATTAGCATAATCTTCACCAGCTAAAATATTTAAGGATCCATCTTCATTCATTATGTTGATTTCTTCTAGATTATGACGTTTTCCAACTTCATAGTCATTTGGATCATGTGCTGGAGTTATTTTTACAGCGCCGGTACCATATTCCATATCAACATATTCATCTGCTATAATTGGAATTTCCCTATTCGTTAATGGTAATTTAACATTTTTACCAATATAATCTCGATAGCGTTCATCATCAGGATTAACTGCAACAGCAGTATCTCCAAGCATTGTTTCCGGTCTGGTTGTTGCAACTTCAACATATCCTTCTGAATCAACAAATGGATATTTAATATACCAGAGCTTACCATCTTGTTCTTCATACTCAACTTCAGCATCAGATAAAGCTGTTTTACAGGAAGGACACCAGTTTATAATTCTTGAACCCTTATAAATTTTCCCATCATTGTATAAATTAATAAAAGTTTCTTTAACAGCTTCAGAAACACTTTGATCCATAGTAAAGCGTTCCCTATCCCAATCACAGCTTGTTCCTAACTTCTTTAGCTGATTTCTAATAGTATCTTTATATTCATTTGCCCAATCCCAAGCACGTTTTAGAAATTCGTCTCGACCAAGTTCCTCTTTTGTTTTACCTTCATCTTCTCTTATTTTATCTACCACTTTAACTTCGGTTGCAATAGAAGCATGGTCCATTCCAGGTATCCATAGAGTATTTTCACCTAGCATTCTATGATAACGAACTAAAACATCTTGTAACGTTTCATCAAAAGCATGTCCCATATGGAGTTGGCCAGTTACGTTTGGTGGAGGCATTATAATTGTAAAAGATTTAACATCTTCATTTGAATTCGGTTTAAAGTAACCTTTTTCCTCCCACTCCTGGTAGATTCTATCTTCAACTTGTTTCGGATTGTAAACCTTATCCATTTCTTTAGGCATAAATGTCCTCTCAAACTAGTTTAATGTTAAAATACTATATTCATTTATAATAATATTATCAACTTAAATAAAATAAAGGAATAATTATGAATAATTGGTTAAATAGTGTATATTCCGATGGAACAGATTGCTTTGTAAGTATCCCATGTCCAAAGCTTAATGATAAAGTTAAAATTTCAATTCGTTTTTATCAAGATTCTCCTATTGAACATGTTTATCTTCATTTGTTAGTAAATGGTACAAGAGAGTTGGTTGAACTTACAAAAGACAAAACTGAAAATCCATTCATTTATTATAGCTGTGAAATTACGATAAATCAGCCTCGATTGCAGTATCATTTTATTTTAAGTGATAATGATACATTATACTTTTACAATCAAAAGGAAATTTCAACTTTTTTTGTTGAACCGAATGACGATTTTGTTTTAATAGCTGACTATGATCAACCATCTTGGGTTAAAGAAAGTGTTTTTTATCAAATCTTTCCTGAAAGATTTAATAACGGAAATCCTGATAATGATGTTCAAGCAGGTGAAATCTTTGATGGATCTAATACGTCACTTCATTATGATAATTGGGATGAAATTCCTTTGGATTATGAACATGGTCATTGTCTAGATTTTTATGGTGGTGACCTAGAAGGAATAACTCAAAAAATTCCCTACCTTAAAGATCTAGGAATAACAGCTTTATACTTAAACCCAATATTTGAAGCTCCAAGCGTTCATAAATATGACTGTATTGACTACTTTAAAGTTGATGAACATTTTGGTGGAGATAAAGCATTAGAAGAGTTGTCTAAAGCTTGTCATAAAAATGGAATTAAATTAATACTTGATATCTCTATTAATCATACAGGTAGAAATCATATTTGGTTTAACCGAGATGGTATTTTCTATGATAAATCAATTGGAGCCTATAATAACCCTGATAGTATTGAACGAAATTTCTATTTTTTTAATGATGACAATACTTACAAAGCTTGGTGGAACCTTGATAGTTTGCCAACGTTAAATTATACATCAGAAGATTTAAAAAACATTGTTTATAAAGATGAAAATTCAGTTCTAAAGAAATGGTTAAAACCTCCATATAATATTGATGGATGGCGTTTTGATGTAGCAGATGTCTTTGCTAGAAATAATGAATTACAACTTGCACATGATGTTTGGCCTGAAATAAGAGATGCCATAAAAAGTGTTAATAAAGATGCCTATATTTTAGCTGAAGATTGGGAAGACTGCGCTGAAAGTTTACAAGGAAACGAATGGGATTCAGCTATGAACTATTTTGGATGTGCTAGAATTTTTAGACAATTTGTAGGTGCTCCAGAATTAATGTTAGAACGAAGGCCTGATTTAGCTAAATATCAGATGAAAATTACTGCTGCAGAGGTTAGGAAAAGAATTGTTGATTATCTTGCAAAAATGCCATTTGTTTTAGCAGAAAATCAATTCAATCTACTTGATAGTCATGATGTTTCTAGACTTCATACAGAAAATATTAATATGAAGGATTATCAAGGAGCTGTAATATTTCAATTTACTCTAATAGGTGCACCGTCTATTTATTACGGAGACGAAATTGATATTGGCGGATCACCTGAAAGTAATGAAACAGCTAGATATCCAATGCCTTGGAAAAGTGACTTTGAAAATTCAAAAACTTTTAAACTTTATAAAACTTTAGCTCATCTGAAAACATCAATACCAGCTTTAAAATATGGTGGTATGAAGTTTATTTATGCTAAAGATGACGTACTTGCTTTAGCTAGACTTTACAAAGATAGTATTGTCTTGGCTATAATGTCAAAGAGTGATAATCGGGAAAAAATTACATTGGATTTAAAACAATTAGGAGCTCAATTATCAAAGAAAAGAGATCTTTTGAATCAAGAATTAAGTTATAAAAATCTTGAGGATGATAATGTTGAACTAGAATTACCAGAACATAGTTCATATCTTATTGAGTTGGATCGAATGTAAATAAAAGGGAGCAAGCGCTCCCTTATCTTTTTATTAAAATCCTGTTTTTGGATCTGGCGCTTCTTCATCAGATAAAACTTCAAATTCAGAAACTTCTCCGTCATTATCTTCTACACCAGCTGCTTCAACTGTATAATCTGGTTCCATTGTATATTCGCCATCTTTATAATCAATAATGAAGCGTTCATCTTCATTTATATTTCCTTCAATAATTCTTTTAGAAATCATTGTTTCAATATTCTGTTGTAAATAACGGCGTAATGGTCTAGCTCCATAATTAGCATCATATCCATTTTCAACAATCGCTTCTTTAGCTTGTGGAGATAATTTGACTTCAATTCTAACTTCATTCAATCTGTTCTGAAGTTCCTTCATTAATAAATCAACGATCTGTTTAATATCTTCTTTAGTTAGTGGTTTATATAGAACTATTTCATCAATTCTATTAAGGAATTCAGGTCTAAATCCTTGTCTCAGAGTTGCCATAACTGCTTCTCTTGTTTCTTCAAAAATTTGACCGTTTTGGTCGATGCCATCTAATAAATATTCTGACCCAATATTTGAAGTCATAATAATTATCGTATTCTTGAAATCAACAGTTCTACCTTGAGAGTCAGTTACACGACCATCGTCTAAAATTTGAAGTAAGATATTAAAAACATCTGGGTGAGCTTTTTCAATTTCATCTAATAAAATTACACAATATGGTTTACGTCTAACAGCTTCTGTTAATTGACCACCTTCTTCGTATCCAACATATCCTGGAGGAGCTCCAATTAATCTAGAAGTACTGAATTTTTCCATATATTCAGACATATCAATACGGATCATATTTTCTTCTGTATCAAATAAGTCTGATGCAACAGTTTTAGCCAATTCTGTTTTACCAGTACCAGTAGGTCCTAAGAATAAGAAGGAACCTATAGGACGATTTGGATCATTAATACCAGCTCTTGATCTGATAATTGCATCAGTTACCTTTTCAACTGCTTCATCCTGTCCTATAACACGTTCTTTTAAAATACTTTCGAGATTTAATAACTTTTCACGTTCCCCTGTTACTAATTTACTCAGAGGAATTCCAGTTCTTTGAGAAATAACATCTGCAATAGTATCATCTGTAACTTCTTCTCTAACAAGAGAAGGTTGATCACCAGCTTGAAGTGCTTTATCTTCAAGTTCTTTTCTCTTCTTTTCAAGATCTGGTAGGATAGAATACTGAATCTTAGCTGCCTTTTCTAAATCAGCGTTTGTTTGTGCCTGTCTTAATTCTGCCTTTTGAGCATCAATTTGTTCTTTAGTTAGTTGAATTTCATCAATTTGACTTTTTTCAACTTCCCATTGAGCTTTCATTTCATTAAACTGTTCTTGAAGATTGGCTAGATCTTCTTGTAAACGTTCTAAACGTTCTTGAGAAAGTTTATCGTCCTCTTTCTTTAAAGCAGTTTCTTCAATTTGCATTTGGATTATCTTCCTATTAAGAGAATCCATTTCTTCAGGCATTGAATCAATTTCAGTACGAATTAAAGCACAAGCTTCATCTACTAGATCTATGGCTTTATCTGGTAGGAAACGATCTGTTATATATCGATTTGATAAAACTGCTGCACTTACTAAGGCATCATCTTTAATATGAACACCATGGAATATTTCAAAACGTTCTTTCAAACCACGTAGGATTGAAATTGTTTGTTCAACTGTTGGTTCATAAGTAAGAACAGGTTGGAAACGTCTTTCAAGAGCAGGATCCTTTTCAATATATTGGCGATATTCATCAAGTGTTGTTGCTCCAATACAATGAAGTTCACCACGAGCTAACATTGGTTTTAATAAATTACCTGCATCCATAGCTCCTTCTGTTTTACCTGCTCCAACTATTGTATGAAGTTCATCAATAAATAGGATAATTTCTCCATCGGAATCTTTAACTTCTTTTAAAACAGCTTTTAAACGTTCTTCAAATTCGCCTCTAAATTTAGCTCCAGCTATTAGAGCTCCCATATCAAGACTAATAATTCTTTTATCTTTTAAGTTTTCAGGAACATCTCCATCAACAATACGTTGTGCTAATCCTTCAACAATCGCTGTTTTACCAACTCCAGGTTCTCCAATTAAAACTGGATTATTTTTAGTTTTTCGAGATAGAATTCTTATAACTGATCTAATTTCAGCATCTCTTCCAATAACTGGATCGAGTTTATTATCCTGAACATCTTGGATTAAATCATGACCATACTGAAGTAATGCTTCATAAGTACTTTCAGGATTATCTGAAGTTACAGTTTGTCCACCTCTAATTTCGTCAATTGCTTTTGTAACGTCAACTTTAGTAATTCCAAACCTATTAAAGATTTGTAATACATTATTTGATTTAGGCAGACTAAAGAAACCGTAAAGGATCATTTCAACTGAAACATATTGATCTCCCCTAGCTTGAGCTTCCTTGAAAGCGGCATTAAATATTTCTTCTGTTTGTCTAGCAATATAAACTTTACCAACTTCTCTTCCTGGTCCGGACATACTTGGCTTGTTGTCAATATCTCCTCTTAACTGATCTTTAATTTGATCAATATTTTTCCCAAGTTTTCTAAAAATTTTAGAGACTATGCCACCATTTTGATCTAATAAAGCTAGCATTAAGTGATCTGGTTCTATTTCTACATTTCCATAATCACTTGCGATTCTTTCTGCTGCTTTTAATGCTTCCAGTGATTTCACTGTAAGTTTGTTCATATCCATAAAAGTAACCTCTTTTAATTTATTATTTCGATTGGATTTTCTTTAATAACTTCAATTGGATTCTCTTTGATTATTTGTAATTGTCTAGATTCAAAAAATAGGTTAAAAAGTTCAGATAAGCTTTCTTCTATTTCTTTACTACTTTTATTACTGAAATAGATATTAATGGCTTTATCAAACATAATAAGATAATTAGATAAAAATCGAGCAACTTTATCGGGGTCCCTATTTAAACTTCCTTCAATTCTAAATTCCCGAACAAACATATGTTTTGATTCAATGTCCGGTTTTATTCCAAGATAAAGATGGTTCTTTTGTTCTATTTCAGTAATTTTTTTGAAAAAGTTTTCGAGTTTTTGATTTAATTCAACTGATTTAGATCTAGAACTAATTTTGAATACAGCATATTTTCTATCCCCTGAACCAATAAATTCAAAAGAATATTTAATTTTAGGTTTGTATTTATAATCAATGCTTTTATCAAAGTGAATACTTGAATTTTTGTTAAATTGTTTTATTCTTAACTTGTCCTTAAACTTATTATTAAGGGACATAAGGATAGATTGAACTTTTTGTTCAGGAGTAATCATTCCAAGATAATCGGCTAATATTTGATTAATAATCTGTGATCTATTTTGATTGTTTTCCTCTGCTAATTCATCAATCTGATCAATTATTTCATCAAAGACCATTAAGCTATAGACACTTTTCTTCATAATTACTCCTTTTCTATTACTTAATAATCTATATACCCTTGAATTTAATGATTATTAAAATGTAATAAATGTTTTCTTGTTTTATAATATAGAAGAAATTTAAATGAGGAATTTATATGAAAATTAAAGATCTCCTTAAATATTTAAATACTGAATATATTTTAGTAGCTAATGACGAAAACGAATATTTTATAGAATATTTATTATTAGAAGACTTATCGGATGAAATTAAAAATTCTGACTTAAAATCAATTGAACCTGTAGTTGCAATTAAGAAATCTTTATTTGTAAATAATGCTGGTCCAAACGATTACGTTACAGCTTTAAAAATTATAACCACTAATCAACCTATTCTTGAAGAAGAAACAATTAAAGTTGATGAAGTTTATGAAAATGAAACTGAGAGACAACAGAAGCAATATGAACAAAACTCTCAGCAACAGGGTGGATTTAACCAAAGTCCATTTGGAAATTCAGGTAGTTTTGGTAACTTTGGAAATTTATTTAACTCTGATTTTTTAAATGGATTATTTACTCCAGAAATGTTTGAAAGCTTTACAAAAAGTGATGCTTTCAAAGATATGATGTCACCTGAACGTATAAGTGAAATAATCCAATCACCAGAATTCCAAAATTTCATGAACAATGTGGATATTTCTGAATTAATGAGAGGAATGGGACAATCAAGTCCATTTACACCACCAACAACAAACGAGGAACCACCAGAAGACGACGACGATGAATATGAAGAAATCTAATTGGAAAAAATATCATAATATAATCAAAATTTCTTTGATTATAATTTTTTCCAGCTTGGTTTTTTATTTTTGCTTGATTAATTATAAATTCTTTATTGACTTTTTTAATCAAGTTATTTCAATTCTACAACCTATCATATTTGGAGTTATCTTTGCTTATTTGATGACTCCTATTTTTAATTACATAAATACCAAGTTAAATGATTTTTTTAAAAATCGACTAAGTAAAGAGAAGGCAGTTAAGATTTCTCATATATTAGCAGTTACAATTACTCTAATTATTCTAATATTAATAATTCTATTGTTTATTTTGCTAATAATTCCACAATTAGTAGATAGTATTACAAATTTCATAAATAATTTTGAAAGTAATACTGATGTTATTCGGGATTATGCTTCACAGTTAGTTGAATTTATTAATTTTAGAATGCCTAAGAATTATCAGCAAAACTTAAATGACTACATTAATATGGGAATAAATTACCTTTCAAATAATTTACTTCCAAATTTTTCAACTATTGTAAATAATTTATCTATTTATATATTTAGTCTTGCACGGTCAGTCATTAATTTCTTAATTGGATTAATTGTTACAGCTTATTGTCTCGATAAAAAGGAAACTTTTGCTCTGCAATTTAAAAAAATACTATTTGCTTGGTTACCTGAAAATATAACGATTATTGTTATTGATAAAGTTAGAGAAGCTAATCAAATATTTTTAGGTTTTTTAGTTGGTAAGTTAATCGATTCTTTAATTATTGGAATAATTTGTTTTGTAGGGGTTCTTCTTTTAAGAATGCCATATCCAATTTTAATCTCAGTTATTATTGGAGTTACAAATATAATTCCGTTTTTTGGTCCATTCCTTGGAGCAATTCCTTGTGCCATTATTATTTTGTTGGAGAGTCCAATCAAATGTTTATATTTCTTAATTTTCATTTTGGTACTTCAACAATTTGATGGGAACATACTTGGACCAAAAATTCTCGGAAACTCAACAGGAGTGTCATCATTTTGGGTATTATTTTCAATCTTACTATGTGGTGGACTTTGGGGAGTGGTCGGAATGGTTATAGCTGTCCCATTATTTGCAGTTGTTTATAATATTGCTCGTGAAATAGTAAATAGTAGACTAAAAAGTAAAGGACTTCCAATAGAAGCTTATAACTATAAAGATCCAAATGAAATTGAAGAATTTGAACTTAAAAAACAAACTGTTGAAGAAAACCAAGATATTGAAGCTATTGAAGGTACTGAAAATTCTAAAAAAGGAGTTGACCATTAAGTCAGCTCCTTACTTTTTGTATTATTTATAACATTATTCTGATAACTAAAGCATTCTTCCATAACTACCTTGTTTAATACAAGAAGTGATATTAAATTAGGAATAGCCATTAAACCATTCATCGTATCTGAAAGATTCCAGACTAAGTCTAATGAAGTAGTTGCTCCAATAAAAACAGTTATTGTAAAGATAACTCGATAAATATAATTCGTTGTTTTTGTGTCAATGAGATAACCTAAAGCAGTTTCCCCGTAATATTCCCATCCTAAGATCGTTGAGAATGCAAATAAAGTTAAACCAATTGAGATAATAATTCCCCCATAAGGACCAAATACAATACTGAAGGAAGCAATTGTAAGTTCAACTCCCGTTATAATGTCACCTGTTCCAGATAAAGTTCCTAATTGTCCGGATGAAGCTATAATTAATCCCGTTAAAGTGCAAATAACAATAGTATCAAAGAATGTTCCTGTCATATTAATATAACCTTGTTGAGCAGGATAATCGGTTTTAGCAGCAGCAGCTACTATAGGAGCTGAACCTAGTCCTGATTCATTAGAAAAAACTCCTCTTGCTACTCCCCATCTCATTGCATCAAATAAGCTTTTGACAAGAGTTCCGCCGACACCACCAGCAACAGCACTAAAGCTAAATCCCATTCTTAAAATATCACCAATACCCGGAATAAGATTCTTATAATTAAAAAAGATAACAATCAATCCACAGATAAAATAGAAACCAGCCATGGCAGGAACAATTAACTCACAAACTTTTCCGATAGACTTAATACCACCTATTAAAACTAAGCCAACAAAAAATACTAACACTAAACCAATAATCCAATTTGGAATATTAAAAGTATTACTTACGGCGGTTGTAATGGAGTTAGCTTGAGTCATATTTCCAATCCCAAAAGAGGCTCCAATAGTAAAAATAGCAAATAGAACAGCTAAAGTTTTACCAATGGCTTTATTTTTAAAACCTCTTTCTAAAGTATACATTGGTCCACCAGCCATTTGGTTTTCATGATTAATTATACGGTACTTGACAGCTAAAGTAGATTCAGCAAACTTAGTTGATAGGCCGAACAAAGCTGAAATTATCATCCAAACTAGAGCTCCAGGTCCACCTAAAACCATTGCTGTTGCAACTCCAACAATATTCCCTGTTCCAATAGTCGCTGCTAAGGCAGTCATAAGAGATTGAAATGGTGTAATATCTCCTTGATCCTTTTGAAATTCTTTTGAACCAGAAAAAACCTGTTTTAAAGCATATGGTAAATTTCGCCAAGGTAAAAATTTTAAACGGATCGTTAAAAAAACGCCTGTTCCAATCAATAGGGTTAACATGATTGGACCCCAAACAAAATCATTTAAAGCAGCTACAATATCATTAATATTCATGCAGTTATTAAGCTAAGACTCCATGATAAATTCTGGAGTGACTTCCTCTCCTTATTAACTTTTAGGTGTTGTGAAACTTTATGAATCCTAAATTATCATTTTCTAATTTTATCGATGCGTTAAGCATCAACTTTTTAGCTTTATTAATTTAATATTTCATGGCAAATAGGAAAACTTCAAATTTTATTTTAATTATTTTATTCTTTCTCGATTCGATTAATATAGCTTGTAATTTCAAATTAAGTGAACTCAACCATATTATTTACTATTTTTTGACCAAGCTTTAGCAACGGCTTCAGAAACTGCTGGAGTTACTCTTTGATCAAAAGGTTCAGGTAAGATTGTTGTAACGGAGAGTTCATCCGGTTCTAAGACATCAGCTAATGCTTTAGCCGCAGCAATTTTCATTTCAGGCGTAATTTTTTCAGCTTTAGAATCTAGAGCACCTCTAAAAATACCTGGAAAAGCAAGAACATTATTTATTTGGTTTTCATAATCACTTCTACCAGTACCAACAATAAAGGCTCCAGCTTCTTTAGCTAAAGCAGGATTGATTTCCGGATCTGGATTTGCCATTGCAAAAATGATTGGATTTTCATTCATTGACTTAATATCTTCCTGGCTTAAAACATCTTTAACAGAAACACCAATGAAAACATCACTTTCTTTTATGGCATCACTTAAACCACCTTTAATATTTCTTGGATTTGTTATTTTTGCTAGTTCAACTCTATCTTCATCTAAAGTTAAATCTTGAGGATCTAAAATTCCTCTTGAATTTAATACAATAAGATCTTTAACACCTAAATCCATTAACATCCTAGCGATGGCTGTTCCAGCAGCTCCAGCTCCATTAATTACTACCCTTAAATCTTCTGGCTTTTTACCATTTAACTTTAAAGCGTTAATTAAAGCAGCCGTTACTACTACAGCTGTTCCATGTTGATCATCATGGAAAACCGGAATATTTAAACTATCTATTAGCTTTTTTTCTATTTCAAAACATCTTGGTGCTGATATATCTTCCAAGTTAATTCCACCCAAAGTCGGTGATATATTAATAACTGTTTGAACTATTTCATCTGTATCTTTAGTGTTTAAACAGATAGGAATAGCATTAATGTTAGCAAATTCATTAAATAAAACTGCTTTTCCTTCCATAACAGGAAGACTAGCTTCCGGACCAATATCACCCAGACCTAAGACAGCTGTTCCATCAGTTACAATTGCAATAGTATTTCCTTTACCTGTATAAGTATAAACTTCATTTTTATTATTTTTGATTTCTAAGCAAGGAGCTGCAACTCCAGGTGTATAGGCTGTACTTAATTTATCCTTTGAGTCAACTTTTATTTTTGACTTTACTTCTAATTTTCCTTTTAAATCCTTATGTTCTTTAAGAGCTTGTTTATAATAATCCATAAAAACCTTTAATAATGTAAACGTTTATAAAATAATGTCGTGATAATTCCTATTAATAAACCAGTTATAAAACCAATTACGGCTAAAGGAATTCCATAAGATAAAAATAGTGGGATGGATTCCATAACAGCACTAGCTAAAGCTAGTTGTCCTAGATTATGGGTAATTCCACCGACAATACTAACAATTATAATATGAAATTTAAAATGGATTAGAACTTGCATAAAAAGCAGACTCGTAGTTGCTCCTGCAAAGGAGTAAATTATGCTGCTAGCCGATCCAAAAAGAAATCCACTTAAAAGAATCCTAGCTAAAATAACTAAAAAAGTATCTCTAACGCCATATTTAAGTAAACATATTAAAGTAATTATGTTTGCTAAACCAAGCTTAGCTCCTGGTACAGGTATTGGTATCGGAATTAGTACTTCAACATAATTTAAAATTAGAGCTAGTAAAGTAAACAGACTTAAATTGACTAACTTTTTAGTGCTCAATTCTCCACCACTTCGAAAATCAATTTATGTGGTAAACAAACAATAGTCTCTCCTACATTCGATATTGTTTTAGAGTCCACACAGACTTGATTTTTACAATTAGCAGAAATAACATCAGCCGAATTGTTTTTAATAACCAAAGTATTTATTTCACCATTATTATCATAATCCTTTTGAATATCTTCATTTAAACTAAGTTCGTCAATTACCTCATTATCCCGTGAAACACGAACCTTTAAACCAGGAGTATTATAATTAGTAAAATAATAAAAACAGCCAGTTAAAAGTAAGATTATTATTATTACTAAAAGGATCCAGTTTTTATTTCTTTCCATAAACTTGATTTCTTCTCAATTTCTTAGTAAAATATAAGTTCTTGCGAGAGTGTTGGAACTGGCAGACAAGTACGTCTCAGAAGCGTATGCTTATAGCATGTGGGTTCGAATCCCATCTCTCGCACTTTTTCTTTTTAATGAATTCAAATTTTATTGTCATAAAATCTCTTTTTTAATAAAATTTACCACAGAATTTTTTAAAAAGGAGAGATACATTGAGTAAAATTCTAGTTGCCTACTTTTCAATTTCTGGAGTTACAAAACGTGTAGCTGAAAAAATTGCAAAAGCTACAGATGGTACTCTTTTTGAAATCGAAGCAGAAACTCCATATACAACAAGTGATATTAACTGGAGAAATCCAGAATCACGTGCAAGCATTGAACATAATGACCAAAACAGTAGACCAAAAATAGCTAATAAGGTTACTGGAATGGAAAATTACGATACGATCTTCCTTGGTTTTCCGATTTGGTGGTATACCTGTCCTAATATCATAAAGACTTTTTTAGATAGTTATGGGTTAGATAATAAGACAATAATTCTATTTGCAACTTCAGGTGGTAGCAATATTGATTTAGCTCAGAAGGACTTAAAAGCAATCTGTCCTCCGTCTGTTAAATGGTTACCAGGTAAGGTTTTAAATGGAAACCCAGATCAAAAAGTTATTGATAATTGGGTAGCCTCCCTAGATATTTAAATTTCTATTGTTTAAAAAAATAACGATTATACTACTACTTCCATTAATCATGTTAAGTCTTACTGCTTGTGGATCATCAGAACAATATGATGAAACGACTAGTATTGATAAGAATTTATTGTATGGTACTTGGGAATCTACTGATGATGTCGAAAAGGTAACCTTAACTCTAAATGAAGATAAAACATTTTCTTTTAGTGGAACTGGATTTGGATCTGATTCCGAAGAAGAAGTAGTTTTAACTGAAACGGGCAATTACGAAATAGACGGGAACCGACTGGTATTAAATATAGAAGATGTTCAAAGTACAGGCTTAAAATATGAAGATTTTACCAGTGAAGATTTAGGTTCTCTTGAATTTTACATTCAATTAGAAGACTCCAATAATACATTGGAATTAACAGAAACCACCGGAACCAATTATATTTTGACCAAAGTTTTCGATTAGAAAGTAGATTAGATGAGACATTTTTTTAAAATCTTATTTTTAGGTTCCCTATTGTTTTTTTTAACAAACTTACCAGTTTTTGCAGCCGATACAATTAGTTACTCTACTCATGTTGAAAATATTGGATGGCAAAATTATGTAAGTAATGGTCAAGAAGCTGGAACAACAGGAAAAGCTCTACAGGTTGAAGCCCTAAAATGTAAGGTTAATAATAATAACGATTCAATTAGTTATAATACCCACGTTGAAAATATAGGATGGATGACACCAGTTCGTAACGATCAAGTTAGTGGAACGACTGGAAGGCATCTTCAAGTTGAATGTATTAACATGGTTTTAGAAGGTAGCATAGCCGAAAGAAATGACCTTTATTATCAAGTTCATGTTCAAGATATAGGATGGATGGGTTGGTCTAAAAATGGAGATCCTGCTGGAACAATAGGTGGAAATAAACAAGTTGAAGCAATAAAAATTGTACTTGTTCCTAAAGGAGGGAAAGCTCCTGGATCAACTGACAATTCCTATATTGATTTTAATGAAACAAAAGCTTCTGGAGCCTTAAGTGTTTCAGGAAATAAGTTAGTTAATCAATATGGAAAACAAGTTCAATTAAGAGGTGTTAGTACTCACGGCCTAGCCTGGTATCCACAGTATGTAAATCAACAACTCTTTAATGAATTAGGTAGTCAATGGAAGGCTAATACTGTTCGTTTAGCGATGTATACAGCCGAATATAACGGTTATTGTTCTGGTGGAAATCAAGCTGAACTTAAAAGTCTTGTAAAAAAAGGTATTGATTATGCTACAAATGCTGGTCTATACGTTATAGTTGATTGGCATATTTTAAGTGATGGAAATCCAAACACTTATAAAGATCAAGCAAAGTCATTCTTTAATGAGATTTCTTCTCAATACAGGAACAATACAAATATAATTTATGAAATTTGTAATGAACCAAATGGAGGAACAACTTGGCAACAGATTAAATCATATGCCCAAGAAGTCATTCCTGTTATAAAAGCTAATGATAGCGATGCTGTTATTATAGTAGGAACGCCTAACTGGTCTCAACAAGTTAATTTAGCCCAACAGGATCCAATAACGGGTTATAGTAATATAATGTATGCTTTACATTTTTATGCTGGAACTCATAAAGATGATTTAAGAAATACAATGATTAGTGCTTATAATGCCGGACTTCCAATCTTCGTAAGTGAATTTGGTATAACAGATGCTAGTGGAAACGGAAATCTTGATACTTCCTCAGCTAATCAATGGATTGAAGCACTAAATTCTCGTGGTATAAGTTATATTTGTTGGAGTTTATCTAATAAGAACGAATCATCTGCTTTAATTAATAGTTCTTGTAATAAGATATCTGGATTTGGTACAAATGATTTAAGTGGTCAAGGACAATGGCTTTTAAATGTTTTAAATTCACCAGGTTTAATACCAGGAACCAATCAGCCAGAACAACCGAGCCAACCAAATAATCCAAGTCAACCAGAACAGCCTAGTCAACCAAACCAACCATCTCAAGGCAAAGGTGATGTTGTTTATGAATTAAAACAAACTAATTCATGGACAAGTGGAGATACTTATTATCAATTTGAATTAACTGTTAAAAATAATACTCAAAATGCAGTATCGAATTGGTCTAAAAAAATTAATTTTAGTCAAAACATTACAGTTGAAAATAGTTGGAATGGAAACTTTACCGTAAATGGTAAAACTTTAACGATATCTGGAGTAGACTTTAACAAGACAATTAATCCTGGTGATTTTGCATCTGTTGGATTTATTGTTAAAAGTGGATCAGGTTTAACATATTCTATTGCAAATTAAGAAGTATTCAGTTAGAATATAAAATCTTGACCAAGTATTAATAAATTTGTTAAATTTAAGATTATAATTTGGTAGCTATACCAAATAGTTTTTTATTCGGTAGGCTACCAATTTTCATAATTAAATCTTTTAAATCTTTAAATTTTTACTTGATTTATTTGTTAAAACTTTGTATAATATAAGAACTTGTGGATCATTAGCTCAGTTGGCTAGAGCACCTGACTCTTAATCAGGGTGTCCGGGGTTCGAGTCCCCGATGGTCTACCATTTAAAAACATAGGGGTTTAGCTCAGTTGGTAGAGCAGCGGTCTCCAAAACCGCGTGCCGAGAGTTCAAATCTTTCAACCCCTGCCATTTTTGATAAAAACGAGGAAATAACTGAAGTTCTCAATTCTAAAACGTGTCAAATTTGTCAAAATGTGTCATTATTCGTAACCGTTAGTAACAAATTAGTAACACGTTTGTAACACTAATAGAGAGAATTCAAAGCCACTGAAAAGTGGCTTTTTCCTTTTCTCTTTATAATTTTATATCACCGTAGGATATAGCGTTTTCCTTTCTTTTCTAGAATACGCCAATCCCTACCTTCAAACTCGATAAAGTCCCCGATGTCGTATAAGCTTTCCAGTACGTCTTCAACCTCGACTTCAATCTCATTATTTGCAAATCGATGAATTAGTTTCATAAGATTTTAATGTATCCTAAAATATTATTAACGTATCTCTCCTGCATCCTTACGAGTCGTGGACTACCAGTATTACCTTCTACAACATAACG
>CANQOZ010000020.1 GCA_947625585.1 uncultured Eubacteriaceae bacterium | reverse complement strand
TATTTTTGCTGTTTTTCTCCTAAATTCGCTTTATGAATTTACATTTCTTGACTTTTTGGGCCCAAATCACTATAATAGAATTACAATATATTGTATACGTAGACGAAATACGTTATTTAGCTAAACAGAAATTTCGTGATTATCCCTTACGGTCTTGAACTTCGGTTCATTTGTATTCAACCCAGTCGACTGGAAGCTCTTATAGCTTTAACAATTAAACATTCACTTAAGTATTATAAACGATTAAGTGTTAAACAATAAAGACAATAATTAAAGGTTTAAGTAAAGTTTGTAAAGCCACATCTACTAAGTTTGTATCATTTGCTTTAAATATTTACTTATTCCTATACCTATATAGTCCAATTTTGTAAGTAAACTTGGACAATCTATTCTATGATCATAGAAGATATGACCTTTAGGATATCCCACTATCATTCTAAAGGTCTTTATTTACCTGCGCAATTTCCTGAAAAAACTGCCAGAGTAAGTAGATTTTCCTTATAGTATTATTGTCACTTCTAAAATTGATTGTAGGAAACAGAAAGCCAAAGTTTAATTTTTCATTATGAAAAAAAATTGATTTGGAGAGATTTCTATTACTTAATTATAGAACACATTCCGGTTTTATTTTCCATATTAAGGTATTGTTCCAATTTTTCCAAAGAAAACAAATTATCTCTTAAATAGGTTGTTCTCTTTTCTTAATTCTCAGAAATTTTAGTGGACTTATTTTTTAGAGAATTTACTATTCACACACTAATAATTTCAACAAAATTCTTCTAAATTACTGGTTAATTTTCTTAATGCTTCTCTAGCTCCATAAAGATCATATTTATTCATAAAAATTGAATATGTTTTTAAATTATCCGGAAGTAAGGAATCGAACTTATCAATACTTTGATTACCTAAACCACTAACAACATTATCATAATAAACAGATTCAAAATTTAAATTTTTTAATATTTTAAGAAAAATTCCAATTGGTAAACTAGTATAGACAAAAAGATAATTATTGAACGGAATAACTCTTTTAACTTTTAATATTTGTTTAAAAGCCGTTCTAAATAATAAAACAAGTGTCCGTAATTCTTTTGTTCCACACCAAGGAAATAGAAAGACTCCATCTAAACTTTCTGGAATAGAAATTCCTATTAGCATTCCTGATTCTCTGGCATATCTTCTAGCTTCTTTTAAAACCTTACTAGCTTCTTCAGATAGATATGAGTAGTTAATATCTTCAGAGAGAATCTCCTTAATCTTTTCCATTATTCTGCCATTTATTTCTATTCCTGAACTAGTCCAATATGGAGTTTGGAATTTTGTATCTTTTTCTACAAAGATAGTTTTGGAGTTATCATTTATTTCAACCACATGCCAGGAACTTCCTCCAATAGAAATAACTTGACCAAGTGCAGGAACAGATTGGACAGTTCCTAATTCATTTCCTTTATAAACAACTCGATATTCTTCACCTTCACTAAAGACAGCATAAAAGGAATAATGATTAACTGTTTTTTCACCAGCTAATCCGATTATTAATGATCCATTTTCAAGTTTCTGAATATAATCTAATTTAATTAGATGATTTAAAATATTTTTATATTCATCTTGAGTAATACGTCCTTTAAAAGGATCTAAAGTTAAAACATAACGGGCTAATTCATCTGGCCTTAGTTCATTAAAAGATGTTAAGACACTTAATGTTTGATGTATTAAAAGACTATATGGTTTTCTTTTAATGGTAAAAGGTTCAATCCATTTTTCTTTACTATAGAGTTCAATTATCGCAATTGCTCTTAGAAGTTCCCATGGCATATCTTGTGGATTTTGAATATAGTTAACGTCATGAGAAGTTATAAAACGCATTAAAGATTTACCTGTTACCCTACCTGATCGACCTAATCTTTGTACAAAGTTTGAACACGAAAATGGAGCTCCTATCTGAATTGTTTGGTCTAGGCTACCTATATCAATACCTAATTCGAGTGTTAATGTAGCTGCTGTAGTTATTGGTTTAGATGTATTTTTAAGTTCGTTTTCAGTTTCTTTTCTAAGTTTTGCTGATAAACTTCCATGATGTATTCTATAAATGTCAGGAGTATGTTTTAACTTTGATAGTCTTTTTAAAGCTGTTATAACTGCTTCCGCTTCTTTTCTACTATTAGTAAAAATAATCGTTTTATTATTTTTTGTTCGTTCGTAAATATATTCAAAACTTTCAGTTGAATGAATATCTGAACCTGGCTGAAATGAAGAAAAGCATTCAACTCGAATTCCAATTGTTTGTTTATTATTATTTAAACCTAAAGAAATTACATTCTCAGGTTTTCCAGAACTCAGATAATTTTTAACTTGGTTATAATCGCTTAGGGTGGCCGAAAGTCCAATTCTTCGAGGTCTATTTCTACTAATTCTTTCAATACGATTAATCTGACTAATAACTTGTAAACCTCTGTCAGTTCCCATTAGTGCATGTATTTCATCAATAATAATATATCTAAGATCCGAAAATAATTCCTTAACAATATCTGGGTTTCTAATTAAAAGAGCTTCTAATGATTCAGGAGTTATTTGAATAATTCCTTTTTTAACTTTTTTTGCTTTATTCTTAATTGATTGTGAAATATCACCATGCCAGGGCCATATTGGAAATTCAGAATCTTCTAATAATTCTGATAATCGCTTATATTGGTCATTTATTAAAGCCTTAAGTGGACTAATATAGAGAACACTTACTGAATTTGAAGGATTTTTTTGAAGTTCTGTCAAAATGGGAAATAGTACCGCTTCTGTTTTACCAGTTGCGGTTCCTGAAGCTAAGATAACATCCAAATCGGAATCCAGGATAGCATCACACGCTTCTTCCTGGATATCATAAAGTTCACTCCATCCTTTTCTATAAATATATTCTTTAATAAATGGGGCATACCGTTTGAATGCAGATTTCTTTTGATTAATCATAAACTAAAGCTAGCGAATTCATCGTCATAATTTGACGATTCTTCTGTTTCTATATTAGGATTTGCATATTCAACTTTAAAATCATCAGATCCAATCAACTCTTCAAATGTGGCATTTGGATTTTGTTGCAGTATATTTAACAAGCTTAAGAACGTTTTTATGATTTCACGTGGAGTGATCAAATCATCAGCTCCTAATCTATTCATTATTGTTTGTAAGAATGCTGTTAATTGTTCTCTCGATAAATTCGGATTATAATTGTAATGCCTTTCATAGACTCTAATAATATTTTCAAGTAATATAAAGAGTTCCTCAGTAGTTAAAACTTGTAAAGCAATTACTGGTCCAATATTATCAATATATTCATCTGTTTTAAATTCATTTAAAGCTAATCTTGATCTTAAAGCTTCATATGAAAAAAGTCCCCGTCGTTCATCGTAAATAGCCTCTGGAGTTTCACTAAAAAAGATTCCTATATTTTGAGCTTTTCCTTGAGAAAGATCATTAAAAATAGTTAATAACTTTTCGTAGTTATTTTCTCTTGCAACCTTATGGTTTATTTTATAAAGATTAACTCCTTCATCTAAAAATATAACCAGTCCAGAGAATCCGGCTAATTTTACAAATTTGGCAAATAACTTTAAGAATTCATACCAATTTTTATCATTGATTATACTGTCGACATCTAGACTTTTTCTAGCATCACGTTTTGTCGAAAATTCTCCTCTTATCCATCTAAGTGCTGATTGCTTTAATTGATCATCGCCTGTTTTCATACCAATCCAGTATGCATTTAAAACATGTGAAAATGAATAACCATAAGCCATTTCTGTCAATTCGCCTAAATCTTCTTGAATTTTTAGACTTACAGCATTAATTAACTTTGGATCGTTTGGTGGAAGATTCATCTCACGAGCAATTTTAGATTGAATTGAAACAATCCATTTTTGAAGTATCGATTCTAGAGCTCTTCCTTCAGGTCTAGTTTTTGTTGAAAGATTTTGGATTAATTCTTTATATGTAGCTAAACCCTTACCTTGAGAGCCATACAGTCTTCTTTCAGGAGAAAGATCCGCATCCATAACAACAAAATTCCTATCTAAAGCATTATTACGAATCATTTGAAGTAGAAAACTTTTACCGCTTCCATAACGACCACAAACAAAGCGGATAGCACCACCATCGTTATTTATCGTATCAAGATCATGAACGAATGCGTTAACTTCTTTTAAACGACCTACAGCAATATGCCTGGTTCCTATCCTAGGGACTACTCCTGATGATAATGAGTTTATTATAGCTGCAGCCTCTCTCTTTGGTATTCTGTTTATCATTAATTCATTCAAAGTTTATTCCTTTTATAGTGCTTTATTTATTAAATCAGTATATTCATCAATAATGTATGGAATGTCTTCCTCATTCCTATCTAATACAATATCGTCTAAGTAAAGTAAAGCATTATTATTAATATCATCAAATATTAATTCAACCATTGTCATATTTGACATAGCTAATTCTTCTAATTTAGCAGTCGTATTTTCTTTATTTAATACAATTTTAATAAATTCATGTTGAGTTTCATCTAAGCTATCAAGAAAGTTTAATAATTCTTCACCAACATTGCTAATATTTTGGCCTTCGATATTTAAAAATGGATAATTATCCTTATTTTCTAAAATATAATCTACCCCTTTAAAGTACTCATTATTTATTTTTGTACCAGTTTTATCGGATATGAATAAAGGTTGACTTAAAAACCTTTTAGAAATATTTAAAATATTTTCATTGATTTCACTTGTATTAATGTCAACTGGATTATTTTTAGATTCTACAATCGAAGTAATTAATTTTAAAGAATTAGGTTCAGTTTTAACTAAATTGGATAGAACTTGGGTGAGTGCATCTACATGAATTAAATAATCATCTTGCGAATTTTCTTCATAATTTGAAGTATCCATGAGATCCTGAACTACCTCTGTTTCCTCTCTTAGTTTATCTAATCTAGTAGAATCAATTTCAATTTTTCTTTCAGGATATAAGTTATTTAAATATTCGATTGCTGGACTTAAATCACCTGTATACCTTTTATTTGTTTCTGGTTGATATTCTTGATTTAAAAAATCATTAATTATATTTTTAGCCCAAGGATCAACATCAAATTTTCTTAATCTTCCACGAATTCCATTTAAACTTCTAAAAGTATTTTCAACTTCTTGAACTATTCCACTGAAATAAAGTTTTAAGTTTCTAAAGTTAATATTAGATTTTTCAAACTGTCTTTCATAACTATGACTATCAACAACAGCATTTTCAAACGGATCAAATGTTGCTTTGGTAAATCTTTTATTATTGAATTTACTTGAATTAATAAAACTAGTTCCAAACTGTTTTTTAGATAGGAAATCGAGGACATAAAAAACATTTGTTAATGATTCCATATAGAGATTACGATTTAGACTATAAATCTTACTCTTTTCAAATAGATCTACATCTGAAATATTTATTATTACTTCAGCAGGAACATTGAAATAATCTGAGTTACTTAATAGAGTAAGAAGAGTTTTAAATCTACCATCAGAGTAAACATTCGACCAAATATAAGGTTTAATTAAATTTAAATCCAGATTGTGAAAATAAGCAAAATCAAATATTCTATTAGCAAAAAGAGTCTTACCATGTTCAGTTAAGGAAAAATGGTCATTCCCTTTAAATAACTTTCTAAAAAGTTCAATTAACTTATTTAAAGCATCAATAGGAGTATCCGATCCTATCATATTTAATAGTTCAACAAAATATAGATAATAATAATTATAATCGGCATTTAGGTAATTCCCTTTTCTTGCCTGACTCCGCCAATAGAAGTAAAAATTAAGTTGTTTTTGATTCATATTATTATAGTCAATAATATTATAATCATACTCAACTCTTGCTACTTTACTATAATCATTATCTTTATACTCCCTCATTTTCTGTAAATACTGTTCTTCATCAAATGTATAATATGAAGAGTTATAAGTATTTTCATTATATAAAGAGTCAGTAAAACTATCATCAAAATTAAGGAAATTTTCGTCTTCAAACGGATCGAATAAGTTAAATAGATCTCTAAAAAAACTATAATTATTTCTTGGAATTATAGGCCTTGGTCTCTTTTTAGGTTTTGAATCTTTTGTAGTTACTCTTTTTGGAATGGGATAACTATTTTCGATTGAATTCTGTTTTAAAGAGTTTGCCTGGTTATTTTTATGTTTGACTTGCTGCCTTTTTCGTTTTTTATTATTGAGCTTTTTTTGACGTCTAACATTACCCTGTTTTTTCTTTTGTTTACGTTTTTTATTTTTTTTCAATTATTAATTCTCAAATAAATTTTCTAGAATTTTTAAACAGTATAATTATCTAAAATAGCGATAAAAATGAAAGAATTTTTATCAGAGTCTTTTACTATAATTTAAATTATTCTTGTATATTAGTTTGTTTTACGTTGGTTAATCAATTAAAAAATAACTAGAATTAATATTATAATAGCTAATTTTGAAATTGTTAAATTTTTAAGAATAATTAAAGTTTTATCTATTGATTCTTATCCCAAGATTTAGTTTTACCAGATAAGAAATTCTTTCTTCTATTTAGTATAGAAGCTGGTTTTGCTGTAATATCGCCAGATCTTGTTAGTGCTTGTTTGGTTAATAATGGTCCTATGAGTTCATAAATTAGAATTCCAAATAAGACAATGTTTCTGATGGTATTTCCTTCAGCTTGTCCTAAACTTTGAGCTGTTACTGTCATTCCAAGGGCTACTCCAGCTTGTGGAAATAAACAAATCCCTAAATTATTAGTAACTTTTTTATCTTCATGCATTAGAATACATGATCCATATGATCCTATATATTTTCCAATAGCTCTGACAAAAACATAAACAATCCCTATAAAGACAATTATTAAATCTTTAAAAACGGATAATTCTAATCCTGCTCCACTTATAATAAAAAATAAAGCAAAGAGAGGAGCAGTCCAACGATCAGCTCTTTCCATTAAATCTTCAGCTAAAGGACTCAAATTACAGAAAGTTGAACCTAACATCATACAAACTAAGAGGGAACTAAATGAAATTGTTACTGGTCCTATCGGAATAATTAATGAAGCTAATGCCACTGTTAAAATAACAAAACCAATTGTTAATGATAATCGGTTTGAATTTGATAAGAATAATCTTTCTAAATATGTTAGTAAAGCTCCTAAAATGAATCCAAGTAATAATGAAAAGATGATTTCTAAAATTGGATTAATAAAAACAGATATAAAGTCAAAGGCATTACTATTAATTGCTTGAGCTACTCCAAAACTGATAGCAAAAACAATTAAACCTACAGCATCATCTAAAGCTACTATTGGTAATAAAAGATTTGTTAATTCACCTTTTGCTTTATATTGACGAACAACCATTAAAGTCGATGCTGGAGCTGTAGCAGTAGCGATAGCTCCTATTGTAATGGCAACTGGAATTGAGAGTTTATCTGGATATATAAAATGTAAAATAAGTAAAGCAATATCCGTTAATATAGCTGCAGTTAATGCCTGAATAATTCCAATTACAGTTGCTGCCTTACCAGTTTTCTTTAAATCTTCAATACGAAATTCATTCCCTATGGCAAAAGCAATAAATCCTAAAGCAACATTTGAAATTGGACCTAAATTCGAAACATCTGTGCTTGTATTAAAACCAATTCCAGGAATTCCTAATTTTCCTAAAAGAAATGGTCCAATAATAACTCCAGTTACAAGATAAGCCGTAACATCTGGTAAATGTAATGGTTTTATTATTCGTGTAATTAACAAACCTACGATAATTGCAAAACCTATCGATAGAAGATAATTCATTTTAGTAATGTCCTCTAAGTTTTATATTGATATTATCTAAACTAGTTCCTTAATATTTTAACTCATAATAAATAATATTGAAATTATCTGTTTACGATAATAAATAAAACTGAATCTTTTCTAAATATCTAAACAAATTGAAAGAAAAATTATTAATATAAAAATTAGTTACAATACTTTGTTATTGTTTTCTAACTAATAAGAATTTTATTATAATTTGATTTCATTTATGTCAATTACTTCTTGTTCTAATTTTATTCCTTTTGCTTTCATTACTTTCAAAGTTTCTTCGATTTTATTTTTTATATTTTTTTCTATATCACTATTTTTAAGAGTATTTAAAGTGTTTTCCAATCTTTTTTTATCATTTATTGTTAATGTTTTAGCAAATTCTTGATAAAGATTCAAAATACTTTTATCCATAAAGATTGGAAGAATTTCTAGTCGTGTTTTATTTATTAAATCCATTAAAATCTGAAAACCACCTATATCAATATCACCAAAATGGTAAAAATTGCAGTGTTTATTAAACTTATTTATTCTCTTTAATAATTTAATTAATTCGCTATTAGCAAAACCTCTTGAATAAAGGATTAAAGTATCTTTTAAATTAACAAAACGGTTATATGTAGTTAAATTTTCAATAGTAATTACACTTTTAATTGATCTAATTTCAATATTTTTTAAATCCTGACTTGAAAGAGCTAAACCATTTGATAGTTTACTTAAATCTAACTTTTGAGAGTTTAATTTAATTTTTAAATTCCCTTTTAAATAGACAAAGATAGGATTTCTGTAAATATTAAAGTAATTTAGAATAAGTTCTGTATCTTTAGATTCAAATTGATCGGAAAACTTAAAAAGTACATTTATAAATTTATTCAAGTTTTGTTCAACATATTTAGTATCACCTGAAGCTTTTCCGGAGAACTCTCGTAAATATAACAAGTTGACATTATTTTCTATTTTAGAGAGAACTGATAAAAATCTTTTGAAACTATTAATGTTACTAAAATCAAAATATTCAGAAACACTTCTATTATTTCGAATTGATCTTAATATATAAGTTAGAAACTTACTTGTAATTTTTAAATTAGAATACTTATTTAATTCTTCCTCTAATTGTGTAATAATTTCTTGAATTTTAAAACTTTGAGGTATTCTATTTAAATAAGAATATAATTCGTCAACATTTTCAGGAATAAGCCGAACTCTTTCAATAATATGACCTATCCTATTATCTTTCCAATCCAGTAAAATGTAACCTAATTCTTCAAAGTTCTGTAATTCTTTATTTATCTCTAAATATTTATCAGAATTTAAATCGAAATATTCAGGTAATATTTGTTTTGTTAAACGTATTGAAATATGAATTTTATTTTTTTGTTTACTACGTTCATATTTATCAATTAACTGATTTAAAATGCTTCTACTCATAGAGCTTGATCTAAATTTGAATTATTAAACTCAAATATATCATTCTGATTATCATATGAAGACACAATTAAAGTTTGTTGTGAATAAGGAGCGATATATTGTATTTTATCTGGTGGTGCTGCAATAATTACTTGAAGAGGAAGTTGAGATAAAAACTCTAAAACTCCACTAATTCTTTCATCATCCATATTATTGAATGCTTCATCAAACATCATAATACCAGGAGCTTCACTACTTAAACTATTTCCGTAAAGCTGGACAAAACTTGCTGCAATTGTTACATAAAAAGGTGTCTGTATTTCACCACCACTTTTTTCTTTAAAGACTTTAGAATAATAGGAAATTGAACCATCGTTATCTATTATCTCAATATCAAAGTCTAAATATCTTCTATAATCAGTTATTTCATCAACTTCCTTATCATCCGATTCAAAAGTTATTCGATCAAATAATTCCCTAATTGTTTCTTTATGTCTATCATAATAATCACCAGTAAATAAGCTAACACCTACATTTGAAGGATCCATAATCATTTCATAATAATCCATGTATTCTTTATTTGGATGAATTGTAAATCGATATCTTTCATTACTGAACTTTACCTTTTTTAAAGCATTATTTAACCTTCTAAATTCAGTTTGTGCTTGTTTAATATTCTCTTGAAGATTAGACAAAAACTGTTCCTTAAATTCTATTTCAGCCTTTTCTCGTGTCTCCTTAATTTGAGATTCGTATTCGAGAATTTCGCTAGATTGAATTTTATTATAAGCTTCTTGAAACTCTTTAAATCCTTCTAAACTTGCTGGAGCTCCAAAATCATGAGCTCTACTATAACTTGTCATTAAATTTGTCATTCTAGTTATAGCATTTTCTTTTTGGGTTCTATTTCTTTTCTTTTGTTCTTGATAAATACGTATAAAATCTTCGAAGCTACGTTTATTTAAAGCTTTTTTATATTCCTTTGACCATTGATCTAAATTATAATCTGCTTTTTTAGCTTCTTCATCTAATTGATCTTGATACTCAGGAAGTAATTGTTTCTTCTGTTCAAGTTGATTCGTAAAATTATTTATATTTGATTCAAACGAACCTTTTTTTACTAAATAATTATTTCGCTCATCTTCTTTTAATTTTAAATCAGATTGGTATTGTCTTAATTGATGGTTCTTTTCTTTAAGTGTCTTATTTTCCTCTAGTTTTTGAATTCTCGTAATACATTCTTCTAATTCATTATTTAAATTACGATTTTCTTCAATTGAAATTAAGTTATAAGTTAAGTAGTTTTCATAATCTGAATTAAGGAGTTTAAAAAGCATTTCTTTTTCTTTTAGAATTTTGCTCTTTTCTTTAATTTCTTTTTCTAACTTAGCTTTCGATTCTTTAGCTTTTTCTAATTGTACTTTATAAGATTCCTGGCCTATCCATGGAGTTTCATAGATTTTTGGATTAATTACGGTTGCAACTCTATTTTGGTACTTAATACATGTTTTAGTTATAGCTGCAGGATAATTTTTTAAATTTTTATAACTATTACATAAAGTAACTCTATTTAAAAAACTATTTATAAAACGTCTAGCATAAATATTATTAGAAGTTACTACACTTGCTAAAGAATTCTCTTTGGCTTCATCAAACTTTTGAAGATTTGCAGCATTGATTAGACCAACACCATAAATTTTCTTTTGTTTTCTTAAAAGATCATATATTGATAAAGCATAATTATAATCTTCAGGGTCAACTAAGATATAAAATCGCTGAGTGTTTAAATATCCTTCAACAGCATTTCTCCACTTTTCATCAGTAATTTCTAAGATCTCACATAATATATGAGGTTCTGAATCTTTTCCAACTTTTTTAAAATTAGTTTTAAGTTGATTGTATAAAAACTCAACATATTTATTTGGAAATGTCCTTTTATTTTGTTCTAATAAGTAAATTTCATGATCAACTTTGGCTAACTCTTTGTTTAAATCCTCAAGATCAAATCCTAAAGCTACAATTTCTTTATTTACTTCTTCTTTTTGTTCTTTTTTAAAGTCATCCAAAGAATTTAAATTAGTATTAATTTCAGTTAGATTTAACTCTTCAAATTTTTTATCTATTGAGTTTTGATAATTAATTAAGACGTTATTATTAGGATATTGAATTTGGAGTGCTTTGATGTTTTGTAAAGAATCTTTTAAATTCTTTTTAATTAGTTGGAGTTTTGGCTTAAGTTTATTTATATCTTTTTTGAGACTTTCTTCTTTTTGTTGTAAGTCCATCAAAGCAAGATGTTCTGAATTTTGACTTAATTCTTCTTTTAATTTAAATATAAGATCATTTAAATTGGCTATTGTATTTTCAACTGTTGATAATGAAAGCTCATTTTGGTCCAATTTTACTTTGGTTGTTTTTATTTGGCTTTCTATATTTTGGATATCTACTTTAAGCTCTTCGGTTCTAGCTCTTTGAATAAAATAGTTGATCCTTTTATCTTGTCTTATGAAATTTTGAACATTATTGTATTCTTTTATAATTTGTTCAAGTTCTTTTAATCTTATTTTTGCATTATTAAGTGTTTGTTCTAATGATTTATAAGAGGATACTATTTCCCTTAATTCATCAATATCTAAACTTTTCTCATCAAGAACATAAGTATAAACAAATTCTTTAATATTATCGATTGGTTTAAAAGCAGTTGCTTTAGGTATTAAATCAAAAAACCGATTTTCTAATCTACCAAGTCTATTTGCTATTGCAATTCTAGAATCTTTCTGAGTTGGAAACCAATTCTTCTTTATATCATTAACTTTTCTAAATTCTCTAATTGGAAGTGGCTGCCCATTATTGATAAATTCAATATCATCGATTCCCTTCTTATTAATAATATAATGGATTGTAGTTTCTTGAGTTTCAGATGATGAGTCAATAACGCATCCAATAACAAAAGGAGTTTGATTACTTTCTTCAAAGAACTCTAAAGCAATATGAGCAGTAACATTCCCTTGTCTTTCATATGCATTATTCTCTTTACCTGTTTTTGATCTAACATAGGTTGTAACTTTACGTTTACCATTAACGTGAGCAGCGGAATTAAAAGACTTTGAGGAAGCAATAAGAACATATTGTATTGCATCAAGTAAAGTCGTTTTACCTGCTCCATTTTCTCCTGATAATAAATTTGTTTTTTCGAGATTAATTTCGACATTAATAAATCGATGCCAATTAATCAATTTAATCTTTTTTAATGTTTTCATAAAAATCTTTCTGGTTTCTCATATAAGCGTTTAATAGTTTTATACATTCAACAATTTGTCCTACGGGTACAGCCATAACTATTGAATCATAAATAATTATCGGTAAATCTTTCTCTGACAATGTAAAGGCAGAACCAAATACATCTTTACCATAATTAACAATGTTATATCTTTTAAACGTACTAAGAGCATTCCGAAGATCAGTTTTAGAAACATTTCTACCATCTCTAACAGCCAAAATTTTCTCTTGTATCTCTTCAGAAGTAGTAACAATATCATCAGTTAAAGATAATTCCCGCTTCTTTTCATCATATATGATTCGGAGTACTAACAAAATAATAGTTTCAACTAAGTTAAATTGCTTTCTATTATGACTTGAATTAGAAACAAGTTGAAAAACTTCATATTCGGCATTTTGTTCTAATCTAAAATCTAATAACTCAAAATAATCTTCAAATAATTGTTTATGACGACTAATAAAATGATAATCCCGTTTGTCATTTTTACGAACAACAAAACATTGTGACATTAATTTATTACTAATTGCTGTAAAATTTTTCTTATCTACTTCTCGTAAATTTTCATAATCTTCAAACATTTTTTAATATTTCCATATCAGTGAATTTAAATCCATTAATATTTACTGGATCTAATAATGGACCAATTTTATATTTCATAGTTTTTCTATTTCCATATAGCTTAATATATATTATTTTTATTAAATCATTGATTTCATCTAATGGGAATTCGGATAATTTCATATGGTTTTTATCACCAAGTTTTTCAAGAACATATTGATTAATTTTTTTAGGAGTAAAATTATTATTAACCTTTTTATATAATTGTAATAATTTTTTCTCTCTTTCTTTTGGATCAATCTTCTTAGCTAGTTTTTCAGGTTTAAATGTAGCCTTATATGTTGATGGAGTATATAACGATGAACTGTCAGGAAAATTAGAATCAAAAATATTTATAAGGTTATTTAAATAATTGATCTCATAAATACCATGGATATCAAGATTCTCTTTATCAATTTCATTAGTAATCTGAGTTAGAATTTCTTTTAATTGTCCACGAATATCATCAGAATCAACCATTAAAAATTTTGTTCTATTTATAGCTGATGTAATATAATTCCTATTTTTAACATGAATATCATCTAATATTTGATCCATATTTTGAAATTCTTCAATAACAAAGTATAAATAGTCTAGAGCTAAATCATAAGCTTCTTCTTTTGAGATTTCTTTTCTTTCACTTAAACCTATACTAACTTTATTTAAATAAGTTTTTCTTTTTGTATAATATTTTAATTTCTCAACAATTTCAGGCCTAACTTTAGAGATATTATCAGAGGTAGTTAAACGATGATAAGCTTTATTAATAATGTTAACAACATAATCGTCAAAAAGGACGTTTAAAAGCTCACTAGGTTCAGTATGATTAACTAAATCTTCAATATAACCTTTAATATTTGCATTCAGCGTTTGTAACTCCGTAATTAATTGACGGGTTTCATCATAAATTCGTTCAAGAATTAAATCAGGATCTTCACTATTAATACTTTTTATAAGAGAATGAACCGTTAAAATTCTACTTGAATATTCAACTTGTTCGCCTTCTTCAACTGATTTTATTGCTTCGAAAATTTTAATTGCAGGTTCAGTTAAATTAAGATATGTAACGTAACTTTTATCAATTTCAGAATCAAACCATCCATAGTTTTGTAAGTTTCTTAAGATTGTACTCGCCTTATCAGATGTATTCATTTTAGCTAGATTTAAATCATTTTCAGATACTAAATCAGCAGAAAGAGTTTCTTCAAAATAATCTTTTAAAATTTCTACCAATATAGTTCGTTCAGTTGAAAAATGTAAATTCATATGTTCAAATACTAGATTTAAACAATCCCAGTAAACGAATCTATTTGGAGATGCTAACGGCATAAAAAAATCTTGATTAATATTTTTAAACATTTTTTTATCTAATTTAAGTTTTTCTATTTTTATTGTAATAGAATTGCAACAAAATTAAAACATTTCAGTTAAATCAATGATATAGTTAGTACAATATTATCTACATTAATCCTAATCATTAGAAGTTTAATAATGGAAAATCAAGGATCTTATGAAATGAATCGCATAATACTTCATATAGACATGGATGCTTTCTATGCTTCAATAGAAATGCGTGATAATCCAAAATTAAGAGGAAAACCTTTAATTATTGGAGCTCTTCCTCATGAACGTGGAGTAGTAGCTACTTGTAGTTATGAAGCTAGGAAATTCGGGATTCATTCTGCGATGAATATAAAAGAAGCTTACCGACGTTGTCCAAATGGAATTTATCGTCGTCCAAATATAGATAAATATAGAGCTGTTTCAAAACAGATTAGAGAGATTTGGAATTCTTTTACTCCTCTAGTAGAAACTGTAGCATTTGATGAAGCATACCTTGATATTACTGATCAAGTTCATAATATAAATGAAGCAAGGATTATTGCTCATACTATAAAACAGAGAATAAAAAAAGAATTAAAACTTACCTGTTCTGTTGGATTAGCCTATTCAAAAACTGCTGCTAAAACTGCAAGTGAGGAGAAAAAACCTAACGGTTATTTTGAAATACTAAGTCCAGATGATTTTGTAAATTTAATAATTGATCGGGATGTTAAAGCTCTTCATACTGTCGGAGAAAAAACTTCACAAAAATTATATGAATCTGGAATCCATACTGTAAGAGATGTAAGGAATAATAAAGAACGAATAATTAAAATGCTTGGTAAACAAGGTGAATTAATTGTCAAATACTCTAACGGTATCGATGACAGAATAGTAGCTCCATCTCGTCCTGAAGATGCTAAATCAATAAGTAGAGAAGTAACTTTCCAAGAAGATACTTCAAACTATGAGTTATTAAAAGATGTATTAGTTCTTTTAGCTTTGTGTGTTGAGAATAAAGCGAAACACTATGGTCTCTATGGAAATGGTATAACTTTAAAGTTGACTTATGGAAATATGAAATCAATAACTCGTTCAACACAAACTTTTGCTTGTGATTCAGCAATTTTAATATGGCAGGAAGCAATTAGTTTATTAGAGAATGTTGATAAGGAACCTGTACGGTTAGTTGGAGTAGGGATACATAATTTATCAAAAGAAGAACGGCAAATCTCTATTCTAGATTATTTAAATGATAGTGAACAAGATATAGAATTAAGTAAAATTCTAGAAAAATTACATAAACGATATAACTTAAATTTTTCTGATAATATAGATAAGATTTTCCATTCAGGAGTTTTACATAGAACAGTTGAATATATGAGAAAGCATTTCAATTGATCGACTTTTCTGTGTAATTTAAAACGGTTTACTTCAATTTTAGTTTCCAGAATTATTAGATAAAAATAGGGTTAGTTCGAAAATACTAACCCAACTTTTTATTCTATTTCCATTATTTCATCTAAACCAGTAGCTGATAAAATTTCTTTAATTGAATCTTTAGCATTTTTTATAATAACTTTCTTTTTCGGTCCTGGAGACTTTAGAACAATAAATAAAACTCTAAGGCCAGCTGATGAGATATATTCTAAATCATCAAAATCGAAAATTACTGCTTCAATATCATCATCGATTGTTTTAACTTTTTCAGCTAATTCTGGAGCAGTGTCTGTATCTAAACGACCATCAATGTCAATTAATAATTCAGTTCCATTTTTAGTTAAATCAGCTTTCATTATTTCCTCTCTTAATTCGGTATTCACTAACAGAATTATAATATCATTTTATTAAAAGTATAAATAGAAGGATCTTAAAACAATTTTCCATTAGATTTTTAAAATATTTAAATGATCAAGAACTTTAGAGATTTTCCTTTCTGAGTTTTAATTGTTTATTAAAACCACTAATGAAGATAGAATGAAAATTTAATTCTTTTAAATTAACAAACGCTTGGATT
>CANQOZ010000019.1 GCA_947625585.1 uncultured Eubacteriaceae bacterium | reverse complement strand
TACTAAATTCATTAAGTCGATTTAATGATAATTTCAAAAAAAAAATTAATCGTTAAAGATGCTCCTGGTTCTCTATATAATGGAGATGGAGTTCAAATCATTAACCTCTTTGATTTCTTGTTAGAACCTAATCGTTTTCTACTTGAATAAAATGTAGAATTCTACAGAATTTTAAAATTGTAGAATTCAAACAGAAAAGCACTAGAATAGGAGTAATCCTTCTAGTGCTAAATTGCTTTTGGACTAAAATTCTAACTTTAACTGATAAACTGGCATAATTGAAGTTAAGCCGTTTTTTTCAAATACTTCATAAATTCCGTCAGTTACATTTGTAAGTTCAACATCTTTACATTCTTTACCAACTTTTTTAAGCATTTTGAGTCCATCTTCAGTAACTTCAGAGACATCAGACATATCAACAAGGAGCTTTTTATGCTCATTTTCTTTTAGAGCAGCTAGAATAGATTCTTCAACTTCATCAGCATTGTCCTTGTCAATTTTACCGTTTAAATAGATTTCTAGAGTATCATCTTGTTTATTACTCATTTTAAACCTCCGAATATGTTTACTTAAATTATATGGTAAAGGTTTAAAATCTCAATAATTTGAACGAAATTATCGTTAATAGCTTTAAAGTTTTTGATATATTTTCGAAAAAAGTGACATTTTGTTATATTTCTAGTATTAGTTAGCGAAATAAAAGAAGTACTATTTAGAATTAATTATCGAATTTACTTGATCTTTTGTCTAAATTTCTTTAAATTTCGATTTAATCGATAATTAATACTAGAATTGTCATTTCATCGATTATAATCGATAATGCAGTGAATAAAACTTATTTTATCGACTTTAATGAATAAGGTCAGACAAAAATTAGTTAATTATGCATTGTTAAAGTTTTGATTCACTGTAATTAATTATTAGGCAAAAAATCTAGTGAAAAATAGAAGAGATTTAAAATGATTATTAAGAGAAATCTATTTAATCGTATCAAACCATTTATAAAAAAAGACCTTCTTAAAGTCATAACAGATGTTCGTGGAAGTGTTCATTTTATAATTGGAATAAGTTCAAAAAGTGTTTACTTTTAAAATATCATATACATTATTTCCTTTTATTTATAACAGGAACTTTCTTATTTGCTTGAAATTTTATAAAAAAGCTTAAGTATCTAAATTATGATTAACTATTAACTTTTATTGTAATTTTTTATACTCATTTAGTTGATTAAATTAAGAGACAGATTGAAAATAATTAAAATTATAATAAAGTCGAGAATTAGGTAAAAAGAAATCCCGGTTGGAATCCGGGATTGTAGGTAGAAAGGATAATTATAAAATACAGCTCATAATTGAGCTAACTTATTTTATCTTGAATTATGGAGCTGGTGAGCGGATTTGAACCGCTGACCTATTGATTACGAATCAATTGCGCTACCAACTGTGCCACACCAGCACGGAACATTTATTATAAAATATTTAGTCAGGATTGTAAAGATTTTTTCCAAAAAAAGTTGTCAATAACCTCTTGAAATATTCTATTGGATGTAAAAGATTTTTATAGTCAAAAAAGTAATCATCATCTAAAACTCGTTCAACAGGTTCTAATTTTCCTTCTTTTAACAATTTATTTCCCTCATTATAAATTAAATCACCAATTATAATGCCTTCAGTAGCTCCAGCTATAACATCACTAGGATAGTGGGCAAACAAATATATTCTAGAGAATATAATTAATCCAGTAACAGGTAAAACAATAATTAAACTACGTTTATTGTCTAAAATAAGGATTGTTGCTACTGTTGCATTTACCAATGCATGTCCAGAAGGGAATGAGTAACCAGTGGCTAATGATAATGGTACAAACTCTTCTGGCATCCTTCTCCATGGACGTTTTCTATGAAATAGAATTTTAGATAACAGAGTGTTAAGTAAAACATCCGTTGCTATTCCTGTGAATACTAAAAATCCTGTAAATCTGTATTTCCTATCTTTCATAAAATACAATGTTGGTAATGTCCATAGGAAACCGGCACTACCAAGAACAGTAAATGTTCTCATAACTAGAGTAGACCCAGCATTTCTGGTCAATTTCTTAATTTTTAATAGTGTTTTGAGTTCTTTTAGTGTAAATCGTTTAAATTCTGATTTAGCTAGCTTTATTAACTTTTTTAACATAAAAGAAAAGCCGTTCATCGAACGGCTCTTTAAATATTATTTTGAATATTCTTCGACAACTTCATTAGGAGTGTCTGTTCCGTTTATATAATCAGCAATATTTTGAATGGTTGTTGAAGCAATTTGATAAAGAGCTTCTGATGTTAAGAATGCTTGGTGACTCGTTACAATTACATTCGGGAATGTAATTAATCTTGCTAAATCTCTGTCACGAACAATCTTATCTGACCAGTCTTCATAGAAGTAGATATCTTCATCTTCGTAAACATCTAATCCGACACCACCGATAATCCCATCATTAATTCCATCAATTAAAGCACGTGTTTCAATCAATTCACCACGAGAAGTATTAATAATAATTACATTCTTCTTCATTCGTTTGATTGCTCCACGGTCAATTATATATTTGGTTTCAGGAGTTAATGGACAATGTAACGAAATAACATCGGAACGTGCGTAAAGATTAGGTAGGTCAACATATTCAACGTCCAGATCTGGATTTGGATAAGCATCATAAGCTATAACATTCATTCCAAAACCTTTTAGAATTTCTATAGCTATTTGACCAATTTTACCAGTTCCGATAATTCCAGCTGTTTTACCTCTCATATCAAAACCAATTAAACCATCAATATTAAAGTTAAAGTTTTTAGTTCTGATGTAAGCTTTTGGAATCTTTCTGTTAATTGAAAGTAATAGTGAAACTGCATATTCTGCAACTGCAGCTGGTGAATAAGCAGGAACACGATAAACTTTCATTTTCTTCTTACGGGCTTCTTTTAAATCAACATTATTGTAACCAGCACAACGGAGTAGAATTAACTTGATTCCCATATCAGCTAAACGATCAATAACATCTTTATCACAGATATCATTAACAAAAATACAAATTGCTTCAGCTTCGTGTGCATATCCTACAGTACTTAAATTTAAACGGTTCTGAATATATTGTGGTTCTAAGTCTGCTTCTTTTAATAATGGGTCAAACCATAACATATCGTATGGTCTTGAATCATAAAATGCTATTTTCATTGGATTACAGGACGCATTAAGCGTTGATAAGTCATGTTGAAAAACTTAATCCATTCGGTATTAAGTTGGTCCAAATAATACTGTGGAACTTTAAACTTCCAGTTTCCTTCGGCTGTTCCTGGTTTGTTCATACGACAGTCCGATCCTAGTCCGAGAGCATCCTGAAGTTGAATGATGGTTATACCTGCAGCTGTTTCCCATAAGCCTCTAATAAAGGCATGGGTGACTTCACTGTTTGGTCCACCAGCTTCCCAATTATCACTTGGTTTATCAAAATTAAAATATTGGAGAGCGTAAAAACGTTCTTCATCCGAAAGGTCTTCTCTAAGCCAACCCAACAGTGTATTGTTATCATGTGTTCCTAGATAACAGACACTATTGTTTATATAATTAAATGGTAAATGAACACTTTCTCCCATTGATATGAATGCCATTTCAGTAACTCGCATTCCAGGGAATCCGGTTTGTTTTAAAAGTCTCTGAACATCTTCATCTGTATCACCACCTAAATCTTCAGCTATTAGACGTGGATTTTTTAAATGTTTTTCCAAGATTTTAAAGAATCCGAAACCTGGACCTTCTTCCCAGCGACCGTTAATTGCAGTATCCGAATCAGCTGGAATAGAGTAATAAGTAGCAAAAGCTCTAAAGTGGTCAATTCTTAAAACATCAAAGAGTTCGAGTGAATGTTTAATACGATCAATCCACCAGGAATAATTATCTTTTGCCATTACTTTCCAATCATAAAGAGGATTACCCCAAAGTTGGCCAGTTGCTGAGAAGAAATCTGGTGGAACACCAGCTACTCTAGCTGGAGAATCTCCATCCATTTGGAATAATTCCTTATGAGCCCAAACATCGACACTTTCTAGTGATACATACATTGGCATATCACCAATTACTTCTACTCCTTTGGAATTGATGTATTTCTTAGCTTTCTTCCACTGTTCATAGAAAATGTACTGTAGAAACTGCTGGTAGAACATTTCATTAGCAAGAACATCACTAACTTCTTTTAAAGCTTTTGGATCTCTATTTTTATATTCTTCCGGCCATTCCCACCATGGTAAGTTAAAGTTTAATTCAAGTGCTTTATATAGAGAATATTCCTGTAACCAATCATTCTGTTTGGTAAATTCTTTGATTTCTTCTTTAAGATTATCGCCAATTCGGTCAAATGCTTGATGGAATACTCTATCTCTATCATAACGAACACGATCAAAGTCAACGACCCAACCATCCTGAACGAGACAACTGTCTAATTCTTCGTTCGTAATTAAACCTCTATCCCTTAAGTTTTCTAAGTCAATTAAGAGTGGATTCCCTGCGAACGCAGAATCACTTCGGTATGGAGAGTTAACATTGTCAGTTGGATTAAACGGTAAAACTTGCCAATATCGACATTGACAATCTACCAACTTATCAGCAAAGTAATAGCTTTCTTTTCCAAAGGATCCAATCCCGTATGGATTTGGTAGCGACGTTATATGCGCTAAAATTCCACTTGAACGTTCCATAGATACCTTCTTTCATTTATTCAATATACTTTAATAAATCTAATGGTTTGTTTAATTTATTACGGTATGGATAATTTTCATTAAAACCATTATTTGTATATCCAAAACCAAACATAGCAGGATAGAAGTCAACTTCACTTATGGCAGCACCTTCAGCATCAACATCAGTATCGCCTATAAAAATGACTTCATCTTTATTTAAGTTATTTTCCGCAATAACTTTATTGATTAATTCGGATTTTGGAGCGGTTTTAATGTCATTATTACCATAAATACCATCTAGTAATTTATCATACCCAGAAGAGTCCATAGTTAAGTCTGCAATTGATTGTTCTTTCATAGTTACAACAAAAATTTGGATTCCTTTTTGTTTCAGCTCTTCTAGAAGTTGAGTCATTTCTGGATAATAGTTGAAATATTTATAACCCTGGGACTTACAGAAACCACGATAAACACTTATGGCTTCCTTCATTTTTTCGCCTTTGAATCCTAACACTTCAGGGTAGCTTTTAGATAAAGGGGGTCCAACAATAATTTTCTTTTGTTCCGGAGTTAATTGGGGTAAACCGAATTGCGGTAACATAAAGTTTGTACCTTTATAGATTCCTGGGGTGGTGTCGAGAATGGTTCCATCTAAATCAAATAGAACCGCTTTTACTTTTTTTAAGTCGTCCATATCAGTATCAATCCAAAATTGTGCTGTGATATAATGAAAAAAATATACTTTTAACTGCTTTGTAATTATTATAACTTAAAAATAAATCTTAAACCTCAGAATCATTCTAGAAAATAACTAGGGAAAATTTATGTCTCAGAATAATACTAAATACGACCGTTCTAGGTTAAATGATATTCCCACTCGACCAGGCATCTATATAATGCGCAATAGTAGCGGAGAGATCATTTATGTTGGTAAAGCTATCAATCTGCGAAATCGTGTCCGCTCCTACTTTCAAGATTCTAAGAATTTATCTGTTAAAACAAATGCTCTGGTATCACATATTGCTAATATTGAAACGATTGTAGTTGAAAATGAGCTGGAAGCGTTAATTTTAGAATGTAATTTAATAAAAAAGAACAAGCCAAAATATAATATTAGTCTTCGAGACGGGAAGACTTACCCTTATATAGCAGTTACTCTATCCGAAGAATATCCTAGAGTTATTATGACTAGGGAAAAACATAAAGACGGAAATCTCTATTTTGGGCCTTATACCTCTGTTTATGCTGTTAAGAAAACAATTGATGCTATAAATAGGGCCTTTCCACTTAAGATGTGCCGTAAGGAAACCCAAGAAGGTAAACGGGTTTGTCGACCTTGTTTAAATTATCATTTGGGACTTTGTTTAGCTCCTTGTACTGGTGAAGTTGATAAAGAAAGTTACAGAGAACGGGTTGATAGTATTATTAAAATTCTCGATGGTAAAACAGATGAGTTAGTACATCAAGTTGAATTAAAGATGCAGGAAGCTTCTAAAAACTTAGATTTTGAAGTCGCTGCTACGCTCAGAGACCAAATAGCCTCTATTAATCATATCAGTGAAAAGCAACGGATTATCAAACAAAACGGGCATGACCAGGATATAATTGCAGTTTATAAAGACCGTGATTTAGCTTGTCTGCAAATTTTAAATGTTCGTGCCGGTCAGTTAGTAGGAAGAGATCATACCTATGTTACTGGAGTTTTTGATGACTCAGAAGAAGATATTATTACTGCAATTACAAAACAGTATTATACTAATGGAGCGTTTATTCCAAAAGAAATAATTTTTGCTCAAGAATTTGATGAAGGGGAACAACAGGAGATTATAAGTTTACTCTCAAACGAGAAGGGGAGCCAGGTTCATCTAACTTTTCCAAAACGTGGTGATAAAGTAAGATTAGCTAATTTAGCTAAAGAGAACGCTAAAATTGGTTTAGAACAATATGAATCCTTAAAAATGAGACAAGCAGAGGCTGAAGAAAGTAAATCTACAGCACTGAAAGATTTTTTACAGATTAGTACTCCAATTAACCGAATTGAAGCTTATGATATCAGTAATATATCTGGTACCAATAATGTTGGTGGTATGGTAGTATTTACAAACTCTAAACCAGATAAGAAGGCCTATAGACGATTTAAGATAAAATCAGTTGATGGACAAGATGACTATTCTAGTATGAAGGAAATGATTTTCCGTCGAATAGAACGTGGTAATAAGGAGCTTGAGGAAGGTAAAAAAGGTTCAAGTTTTCTACCGTTTCCAGAAGTATTTGCTATCGATGGCGGAGCTACTCATGTAAAAGCTGTGGAATCAGTACTAGAACTCTATCCAGACTTAGATATTAAAGTTATTGGTCTAGTAAAAGATGAACATCACCGAATTCGGGGTATTATTTATAACGATAAAGAGTATCCGTTAGAATATGCTAAACCACTCTCAAAATTTCTTTCGGATATTTCTGAAGAAGTACATCGTTTTGCAATAAATTATCATAGAACACTTAGAAAAAAGAGTATGTTTGAATCTCAACTAGAGGAGATTCCTGGAATTGGTAAAAAAAGAAGAGCTGATTTAATACGGCACTTCGGTAGTTTAAAGAACATAAAAGAAGCAACTTTAGATGAGTTAGAACAGATACCATCTATGAATAAAAATTCGGCACAAGCCGTATTCAACCACTTTTCGAGGTAATTGACATGGCAAAAAAGGAATATGTCTTAAATGTTGAAGATTTTTGTCAAGAACTAGGCTTACAGAAATTACATTGTCCATATTCAACTATTACTTTAAAAGAAACTGGAATTAATCGACCTGGATTACAATTTCATGGGTACTATGAGTATTTTGACGAAAAGAGAATCCAGATAGTAGGAAAAGTTGAAATATCCTACTTAAAAAGTTTAACACCTGAAAAACGCAAAAAGAGAATCGATCGCTTCTTTAAACATGATTTTCCATGCCTCATTGTATGTTGGGGATTAGAAGATGCTGAAATATTTGAAGAAGCTGCAGAAAAATATAATAGAAATCTATTTCGGGCTGATGAACATACATCCGATTTCGTTTACCACATAATGGATTATATTGATCTAATATCAGCTCCGTTTACTACAATGCATGGAGTTTTGGTTGAAGTCCATGGAGTTGGAGTTTTAATTACTGGTGGTTCAGGTATTGGTAAAAGTGAAACTGCTATTGAGCTTATTCAAAGAGGTAGTAATCTAATCGCTGATGATATGGTTGATATTAGCTGTTATCATGATCGAACACTAATTGGAACGGCACCAGAAATGCTACGGTACTATATGGAAGTCCGTGGTATTGGTATTATTAATGTTTCACAATTGTATGGAGCGAAATCAGTCAAGCAAGCTGTTGAAATAGATTTAATGATTCGATTAGAAAACTGGAATGAAAGGAATCCTTATGATAGGTTAGGATTAGATGAAGAAACGATTGAGATCTTAGGAGTAGAAGTTCCACTTGTGACTGTTCCTGTTTCTTCAGGTAGAAATCTAGCCGTTATTATTGAAACTGCAGCTATTAATAATCGAATGAAAGAACTCGGCATTCATTCAGCTGAAATTTTTTGCGAAAGTGTTACTCAAAATAATACTGAAATATATGAAAAGAATATTGCCAGACTTGCAGATATTGATGAAAGTCCTGAACAAAAGTTATCTCTAAAGGATAAAGAATATGAAGAGAATTTAGCTGATAGAGATGAAACACTGGCAGATTCAGAAGTTTATAATAACTTGAAGGATAATTAAAAATGTATAAAGATTTTAAAGTCGACGGCCACATCCATACTTTTGAATGTGGCCATGCTTATAATACGATTACAGAGATGGCTAAAGCAGGTAAGGAAAATGGAATGGAACTTATCTGCTGGACTGAACATGGTCCAGGTCTTCCTAATGGATCTACTTTCAGTTTCTTTAATAATATGAGAGTCATTCCACCTGAAATTGAAGGAGTTCGTGTTTTAAAAGGAATGGAAGCCAACATTTTACCAAACGGTAAATTGGACCTTTATAAAAATTTAAGAAATAAAATGGAAGTTGTATCAGCTTCATTACATAATGCAACTTTTCCACCTCAGAGTAAGGAGGAGAATACTGAAGCTGTTATTTCAGCGCTCCAAAATCCTTACGTTGATTATGTTTGTCATCTTGGTAATCCAAGATATCCAATTGACTATGAGACGGTTATTAAAGAAGCTAAGAAAAATAACAAAATAATTGAAATTAATAACGGTAGTTTTTACATTAGAAAAGGTAGTAAGGATAATTGTATTAACATTGCTGAGCTTTGTAAAAAACACGATGTTCCGGTTATTGTTGGAACCGATGCTCATTGGTCAGGAGCAGTAGGTAGATTCCCCTATGCAAGAAAAGCACTGGAAATTGCTGAATTTCCTGAAGAATTAATTATGAATACTGATCCTCAAAAACTTTTAAATTACTTAGAAGCTAAAGGGAAACCACTTGGTCAATATAGGGAAGACGAAGCGGTTGACATTTTTGATGATTTTGACAACGAGGAGGAAGCCAATGCTTGAGAAACTCAGTTTTTTACGTGAAAAATATAACGATCTAACTCAACAAGTTTCTAACCCTGATGTCATTGCTAATCATGAAAAATTTACGAAGTTAATGCAGGAACAGGCACAACTTCAGCCCATTATTGATGTTTATAACAAATATGAGACTGTTGACAGTCAGATTAAAGAAGCTGAGGAATTACTACAAGATCCTGAAACGGATGAAGATTTTAAAGAGCTTTGTAATGACGATTTAAAAGAACTTAAACCTCAACTTGCAGAATTAGAGGACGAATTAAAAGTATTATTACTTCCTAAAGATCCAAATGATGAACGAGGTGTTATTGTTGAAATCCGAGGTGGTGCTGGCGGAGACGAAGCAGCATTATTTGCTGGCGATTTATTTAGAATGTTTTCTAGATACGCTGAACGGAATCATTGGAATACAGAAATTTTAAACTCTAATGTTTTAGGAACAGGTGGATTTAAAGAAATAACATTTTCAATATCTTCAAAAGGGGCCTATTCTAGGCTAAAGTTTGAAAGTGGAGTTCATCGAGTTCAAAGAATACCTACTACAGAATCTGGTGGAAGAATTCATACATCTACAGCAACTGTTGCTGTCTTACCAGAAGTAGATGATGTAGAAGTAGAAATAGATCCGAATGATCTACGAATTGATGTTTACCGTTCTAGTGGAAACGGAGGTCAATCGGTTAATACAACTGACTCTGCAGTCCGAATTACTCATCTTCCAACTGGAATTGTTATCACTTGCCAAGATGAAAAATCACAATTGAAAAATAAGGATAAAGCACTTAAAGTCTTAAAAGCTCGGCTTTATGAAATAGAAGAACAAAAGAGACAGAATGAAATTGCAAGTGAACGTAAATCTCAAGTTGGAACAGGAGATAGGAGTGAAAGAATTAGAACCTATAACTTTCCTCAAGGTAGAGTAACGGATCACCGTATCGGTATGACTATTCATTCTTTAGATGACTTTTTAGACGGAAATATTGATGAAATCGTAGATGCTCTAATAACGTATGATCAGACAGAGAAGCTCAAGCAGATGTAATCATAATCTGCTAGAGCTTCTTTTTATTTTTATCCGCCTTTCAAGTGTAAACGTTTAAGCTCGAAAGGCAAGTAACCATGATTTTTATTCGAGGTAATCCAATATATTTAAAAATACTCTTTATAAGATAAATTTGGAAACGGTTACGTAAAATGATTTAGGAATTATTATATTAAAATAAAAAAAGATATGAATGCTATCTTGGCAAAAACTGTCAAGATTGGTTTAAGGAGGTTTTTTTGAAAAAACTATTAAAGTATGGCTTGTTGCTTATTCTATCTGCAATGTTAGTTATAACATTAGCCGCTTGTTCAAGTGGTGGTAGTGATGAATCAGCTTCATCAGACTCTTCAAGTGAAGGTCCTACCTATAAAATTGCCACAGATACCACTTTTGCTCCATTTGAATTTGAAAATGATGAAGGAAAACGTGTTGGTATCGATATTGATTTATTAGATGCTATAGCAAAAAACCAGAATTTCAAATATGAATTACAACCTTTAGGTTTTGATGCTGCTGTTCAGGCTCTAGAAGCTAACCAAGTAGACGGTGTCATAGCTGGTATGTCTATAACTGATGAAAGAAAACAAAAGTTTGATTTCTCAGAACCTTATTTTGATTCAGGTGTAGTTTGTGCTGTTGCTGAAAATTCTGATATTACTGATTATGAAGGTTTACGTGGGAAAAACGTAGCTGTTAAAACCGGGACAGAAGGTTCAACATATGCTGATAGCATTAAAGACACTTATGGATTTACAGTAACAACTTTCCAGGATTCAGCAAATATGTATGAAGATGTTAAAGCTGGAAATTCCGTAGCATGTTTCGAAGATTATCCTGTTATTGGTTATGCAATAAACCAAGGACAACCACTTAAGATGATTGGTGATGTTCAACAGGGAAGCAGTTATGGTTTTGCTGTAAGTAAAGGTAATGAAACTGGAGCTAAACTTCTAGAAATGTTCAATGCTGGATTAACAGAAGTTAGAGATTCAGGTGAATACGACGAAATAGTAAATACCTATATTACAAAGTAAATTTTAATGGGGAGTATAAAAAATGAGTATTTTTGAATTATTCATAAATAACTTCCCTCGTTTAATGAGCGGTCTTTGGGTTACTATTTACGTTACCCTAATAGCGTTAGCTATTGCTGCCGTTTTAGGAATTTGCTTTGGTTTAATGCTTATTTCATCAAATCGCATCTTACGGGGGATTGCAAAAGTTTACGTTGCTATAATTCGTGGAACACCTATTATCGTTCAGGCATTCTTCATATACTTTGGAATTCCAAATGTTACAGGTGTTCGTTTAGATGCTACTACTGCTGGAATAATTACATTGTCACTTAATGCGGGAGCATACTCCGCAGAATTGGTAAGAGGAGGTATTCAATCTGTTCCAAAAGGTCAGATGGAAGCAGCTCGGTCGTTAGGATTATCAAAATCTCAAGCAATGACTCAAGTAATTCTTCCACAGGCCATTAGAATTATGTTACCTTCTATTGTTAACCAATGTATCATTACGTTAAAAGATAGTTCCATCTTATCTGTTATTGGATTAACCGAACTTACTCAAACAGGTAGGTTGATTATCGCTAATAACTTCGAGTCATTTAAAATGTGGATTATCGTAGCTATTATGTACTTAATTCCAATTTTAATATTGACTAAGATTTCCCAAACAATTGAAAAGAGATTAAAAATTGGCAAAAATTGAAGTTAAAAATTTAAAAAAGAGTTTTGACGACTTAGAAGTTTTAAAAGATATTAACCTTGAGGTAGAAGAAGGGGAAGTAATCTGTGTTATTGGACCATCAGGTTCTGGTAAGAGTACTATGTTAAGATGTATTAATGCTCTGGAAGAAAGTACAGGTGGAACCATTATTGTTGATGATAATGATATTACTGATAAGAATGGTGATATTGACTTATATCGGCAAAATATTGGTATGGTTTTTCAACAGTTTAATTTATTCCCTCATAAGTCAGTTTTAGAAAATGTCATGATGGCTCCTGTAACTCTAAAGCTTAAAACAAAAGAGGAAGCTGAAGAAACTGCTAGGAATCTTTTAAAAAGAGTTGGTTTAGCTGAAAAAGCTGACTCAATGCCATCCGAACTATCTGGTGGACAACAACAACGTGTTGCTATAGCTAGAGCTTTGGCAATGAATCCTGATGTAATGTTATTTGATGAACCGACTAGCGCATTAGACCCGGAAATGGTTGGTGAAGTTCTTAATGTTATGAAAGAGCTTGCCCAAGAAGGAATGACTATGGTTGTTGTAACTCACGAAATGGGATTTGCTCGTGAGGTTGCTGACCGTGTCATTTTCATTGATGACGGTTTTATAGTTGAAGAAGGACCACCTCAAGAGGTATTTAATAATCCACAAAATGATAGAACAAAAGATTTTTTAAATAAAGTTCTATAGAATAATCAATGAAAAAACTGTATTTACTCTAATTCAGAGAAAAATACAGTTTTTTTATTAGTTCGATTTAGAAAATACAATTTTATATTTTGTTTAAATAACGAAACTTCAGAAGAATAAGATTACAGTAATTTCATGGAATTTAACTACTACAACTAATTTTGTTAATAAACCTCAAAGCTGAGGATTTCCCATCCATTATTTACTCTTTGAACTTCGGCTTCACAAATTCCTGGTAAAACTTCACCATTTTCATTTGTTACTTCACAGCCAGCTTGTAAAAACCAAACTCCATCAGAGCCTCGTTCTTCCGCATATTTATCAGTATTATAGTTTAGTTTAAAACCTTCAGGATAGAATTCTTCTCCATAACCATCAAGTAATCTCCAAGCTTGATTTAATGTAGCTACTTCATCTTGATAATTACTACTTTGATCCTGTAATTGACTATGAATTATGTGTTCTTCTACTTGAGTAGTTTCTTGGTTAGTTTGATTACTGTTAGAAGATTGTTCCTGAGTTTGGTTTGAATTATTAATAGAGTCAACATCACCTGAAGCATTAGCATTAATGTCTAAATTCCACTTTGCTTTTATACCTTTATAGTCTAGAGAAATAGCATTAATTTTAGCTACTGAGTCACTATCGATTGTATAAACATGTTGGAATACCTCTCCATTCAATTGGATCGTTTCCTTATTTATTTGGTGGGAAGAATCACCAATATAATATTTTAAATTGTTTAACTCTATTGTACTTCCAGCTTTATCTAACGGGTCTATTTCTACTCCATAATAGAGAACATTTCCATCTCTTTTAAAAGCAATAATAGAGAAAGTACCAAATGCAAAATCTTGTGATTTTCCAATATTTAATTCTTTATAAGATTCTTCTATTTGAGTTTTACCTTGTTTTTTGTTGGATTTATCTTTGGTTTCATCGCTGTCGCTATTTCCATTGCTACCGCAACCAGTTAAAATTAGAACGATTACTAACAATAATCCTAAAATTGATAATCTTTTCACTTAATATCCCCAAATACATCTATCTATTAATCAATTCATTGATTTGATTGTTTTAATTTCTAAATTTCTATTATCAATATCAAAATATTAGTTCTGATAAACAAATTATAACGAAAAAAAGAATTTCAAAAAACAGTAAATAAAATAACTTGGTTTTAATTTTAAATTTTGTCATTAATCACTAAATTCAAAATATTTATACTTATGGCCACAAAATTCAGTTATGATAATTGTATGGATAAAATCGTCTATTTAACATTTGATGATGGTCCTGACAAGAATACACCATACATTTTAGATCTTCTAAAAAAATATAATATTAATGCTACTTTCTTTAATTTAGGAATTCAAGAAGAGAAAAATCCTGAATTAGTTAAAAGAATTGTTTCAGAAGGTCATTCATTAGGAAATCATACTTGGTCCCATGATCCTGCAATTTATACTAATGTTTCAACTTTTATACAAGAAGTAAAAAAGACATTCGATTTTCAAAAAAAATTAATAGATATGGAACCAGATAAAATTTTTCGATTTCCTTTTGGATCCAATAAAGCTACAAAAGAATCTATCAAAATAATTCAAGATCATGGTTACAACTATATTGATTGGAATGTTTATCTGCAAGACGGTTCAAGAAATCCATCAGCCCAGAAAGCATTTGAATTAGCAATTAATGGAGTCGAAACGTGTAAGGATACTCCTGTTATTTTAACTCATTGTGAAAGAGAGGATAAAACTGGACCTTTAGAAGCATTAGAGCCAATAATAGTAGAATTAAAGAATCGTGGATATTCTTTTAAGCGAATAAAACAGACGGATAAATTAATTCGATTGAATTAATCAAGGTATTAACAGATATAATTATATTAAAATTTTATTAATCTAGCTAATTACTTTCAATTTTTCAGTTAGTAAGTTTTACTAAAAAAAAATTAATGACAAAAATCATGAAATACTATAATTATTTTTAAAAGCTATGTTATAATTTAGGCAAAGAATACGTATTCACAAAAATTATGATAACTATGACAGAAATAGCACGATTGACTAACGTATCTCAGTCAACTGTTTCGAGGGTTTTAAATGGAAATCCTAAAGTTGATCCAGAAATTCGAGAAAAAGTTTTAAATTGTGCTAAAGAAAACGATTATCAGTTAAATGTTTTGGCTCAGGGCCTGCAAGGTAAAAAAACACATTTGATTGGTGTTTTATTATCAGATATATCAAACCGCTTCTTCTCTGAATTGGCTAAAAAAATAGAGTCAAGAGCTAGAGAGAATGGTTATAGTATTATCTTATTCAACAGTGATTATGATCCTGTAAAACAAAGTGAATACTTAGATATTATGAGACAGTATCGTGTTGATGGAATTCTTATGGTTCCATTAGTCGATGATAAAAAGGTCTGGGATGAATGTAAAAGTAAGTTGGATATTCCAACTGTTATGATTACGCTTCCTATTGAAGGATATGATTCCGTCTATCTTGATCATAAAGAAGCAGGTAAGGTAGTCGCTAAACATTTAATGAGTCAAGATTATACTGAGTATATTTTTATCGGAAATGATGATGATTTAAAATTTCAAGGGTTTAAAGAAGAACTAGAAAAAGAAGATAACAATTTTATAATCAAATATTTTGATCTACGAGAGGATGATGATTTTACTGGAATTCTAAAGAATGAACTTAAAAATAACCCGAATCGAGTAGGAATATTTGCAAGAAATGATTTAAGAGCTATGCAGGTGATAAGCACAATTCATAGCTTAGGCTATAAAATTCCGGATGAAATTGGTGTTATTGGTTTTGATAATATTCTAATAGATAAATATTTTAAACCTCGTATCAGTAGTGTTAATCAACCAACAGACCAAATGGTTAATATTGCAGTTGATCGATTAATTTCAAGGATTGATGATAATTGTATTGAAGATATTCTAGATATTCCACTTAATGCTGAATTAGTTCCAAGAGAAAGTTCAAGTTTTAAATAAATTTTATGAGTTTATTTAAAACTTAATTTTCTAAGTTATGTGAATACGTATTCACATTATTTTTTATCTTTTCGTGAATACGTATTCTCAAATAAAATATAAGGAGTTATTTTATGGATTACAGGTCTATTGCCCAACAGATTTATGACAAAGTTGGACAGAAGGACAATATTGTTTCTGCTGCTCACTGTGCTACTCGTTTACGTTTAGTTCTAGCAGATAATGATAAGGTTGATTCCGAAGCTGTTGAAGAAATCGATGGTGTTTCTGGGGTTTTCAGTGCCTCTGGTCAACTTCAAGTTATCTTAGGAACTGGTACAGTTAACAAGGTTTATGATGAATTTATTGACATTGCTGGTATTACTGGAGCTTCTAAAGAAGAAGCAAAAGCTGCTGCTAATGCAAATGCTAATCCTTTTAAACAAGCTATCAAAACTTTAGGCGATATCTTTGTTCCAATTATTCCAGCTATCGTTGCTAGTGGGTTCTTAATGGGAATCATGGAAGCTTTAAACTTCATGGTTAACAATGGAATCCTAAATATTGATACTTCTGGTTCAATTTATGTTTTTGCAAATCTATTTGCTAATACGGCTTATGTATTCTTACCAATCTTAATAGGATATAGTGCTGCTAATGCTTTTGGTGGTAATCCATACTTAGGTGCCGTTATAGGTGGATTAATGATTCACCCGGACTTACAAAATGCTTGGACAGTTGCTTCCGAAGGTGTTCAACAGACTCAATCTGTTTGGTTTGGATTATATGAAATTGACTTAATTGGTTATCAAGGACACGTTATTCCAGTTATTATTGCTGTTTGGGTAATGTGCTTTATTGAAAAACGGCTGCATAAAGTTGTCCCGCCAATGTTTGACTTGTTTGTCACT
>CANQOZ010000018.1 GCA_947625585.1 uncultured Eubacteriaceae bacterium | reverse complement strand
ATTAATACTACGATAGAAGTTAAGTAGGGGAGAAAGAATAAAAAGACAACCCCGATAGATTACCATACAGGAGGTTACAGGGGTTGTCGTGCTAGAATTAACAACTTAATTATTATACAACAAAACAGTTTAATCGAGTTGTTTTTTACTTAAATCTAAGAGTTTTACCTTTAAATCATTTTCGATTTGCTTAATTTCCTGTTCAGCTGCGGCACGTTTTTGTCTACCTTCCTTTTGAATCTGAATTACTTCATCAAAAGTTGAAATCAAGTTTTCGTTTGTTTTTCTTAAAGTTTCAATATCAACAATGCCACGTTCACTTTCCTGAGCTACTTTAATACTTTCTGACTTTAATAATTCTGAATTCTTTGTTAAGAGTTCATTAGTCATATTTGTAACTGCTCTCTGAGCTTCAACAGCTTCAGCCGAATGAGCTAAACCAAGAGAAAGAGCCATTTGACTTTTCCAAAGCGGAATTGTGTTTACAAGAGATGACTGTATTTTTTCAGCCATTAAGGTATCGTTATTTTGAACTAACCTTATTTGTGGTGCCATTTGAATAGCAATAACTCTTGTTAGTTCAAGGTCATGAATTTTTTTGTCAAATCTATCTAGCATCTGGGCATAATCATTTGCTGCCTGTGTATCTTCAGGTAGACCTGTTTCTTTTGACTTTTGAATTAACGCAGGAAGTTCCTTCTCTCTGGCTTCATTTAATTTTTCTTTACCTGCTAAGATGTACATTGATAATTCTTTAAAGTAATCCTTATTAACATCGTACATCTTATCTAGCATAGCAATGTCTTTCATTAAGGTAGTTTGGAATCCTTCTAAAGAGTCAACTATTTTATTAATGTTTGTTTCTGTAGAAGAATACTTAGCCTTAAGAGCCTCAACTTTATTTTTTTGTTTTTTAAAGAATCCTAGGAAGCCACCCTTATCGTCATCTTTTTCAAAATTTTTAAGTTCAACTACCATACTAGATAGTAGATCACCAACCTGACCCATATCTTTACTGCGAACGTTTTTAAGTGCTGCTTCAGAGAAGTCAGCAATCTTTTTTTGTGAGCCAGCGCCGTATTGCATAATTTTAGCAGAATCAGTTATATCGATTGTTTTGGAGAAGTCATGAACCATCTGTTGTTCCTTTGGTGTCAAACTTTCCATTTCGAAGTCTTTTGACGTTTGCTGGGCAATATCTAACGATGGAGCAGTTGGTACGTTGACGGAATCGTCGCCTAATGTCAATGTAGGGGTAGTGTCAGCGTTTAAATCAAATTCATTTACTTGTTCGAAATCTAATTCGTTATTATCACTCATAATTAACCTTTTCTTCAAAATCTGAATCTGCAAATCCCTGTTTGTTTATCATAGCTTCTAATACTTTTATGTCTGAATAAACATCCATTGATGTTCCTACGTAAAAGTCGTTGTACATATTGACTAAAGCTTTATTGATATACTGCAGTGATTCTTCTATTTGGCTTTCAGATTCAATAATATTACTGGTTTGAATCTTAGACCTGTCAAGTTCACAATATGTTTTTAACAGTTTAGTTAGTGTTTCAAGGAAGTAGTCCAGGAAGTTTTTAAGATCTGGTACTTCTTCCGGTTTATCTAAAATATAGTCTCTAACCTGTTTTAAATTGTAATCTAATTCATCAAGCTCGTCTTCAAGTTGTGGTTTTCGAAGAGATAAATTTTTATTTTTCAACGAATTAAGTTCTGTTAAAACCTCTTCGATATCCTTATATATAGAGTAGAGCTTGGGGTAATTTTCCTCTAAATTTTTAATCTGTTGGTCTTTCTTACTTTGAGTTTGTTCTATATGGAGCTCTTCATCTAAAATTTCTAGAGCCCCTTCGCTTAAAACAAAGTACTTTTTGTCATCAGTGAAAAATCCTTTTGGGTAGAGCCCTTGATTTTTAAATTTTTTGAGATTTTTTATTGTCTTATATTCTGTCTGATATGTTTTTCTAGATAGCTCTTCAATAGAAGCATACGGTTTTTTCTTAAATATTTTACGGTAGACAGAATAGGTTTCCGCATTAATATTCTGTTTAATTCCCCATATAAGCAGTGCCAATGACAAGATTAGGGGAACAGTAAACACCAACAAGACAAACGATAATGATCTATGGTATAGAAAGTAGTTGACTCCAGCAAAGCCTAAAACAAGTCCAATAAAGATTAGGCCAAAAACAATAAAAGTTGGTCCGGTTATATTACCAGGAGCATTCTTAGCCATAGGTGAGAGCTCTTTTAATTGTTTTTGTCTACGCCTTTCCTCTTTTTTTAGGTTCCTATTTTCTTGGAATGAGTCAAACCGGACTTTTGCGGTTGATATGGTATTTTTAATTGTATCAACTACTTCATTCTGTCCTTTATTCGGCATTTCAATCTCCTTTTATAAGGAATCTATTTCTAAGTATAATCGTTTTCAGTCAGTTAATACAAATTTTTCAATTACTTCGGCAATAGCATCATGGTTATGATCTGCTTCTGTAATAAAATCACATTCGGAAATCATATCCGGGTTCGTATTAGCCACTCCGACTCCAAGTCCCGCTTCCTTAATCATTGGTAGATCATTAATATTATCTCCAACTGCAATCGTTTCTTCGGGTTTAATGTCTAAAATTTCTGCAAGTTTTCTTAAACCCATTCCTTTATGAATTCCTTTTGGGTTGAATTCAATATAACGGTTAGCGGAGTAACTAACATCAATATCGTTTTTTAAGTCTGCTAATTGTTTTTCAACACCTTTTAGATAGTCATAATCTTCATTGACAAAGAGCATTTTAATAATTTCTTCTTCCCCTAAGAAATCTAAACTATCTTCGTCAATTTCATCTATATCCATTTTACCGTTTAAATAATTCTTTTCATTTTCAGTGTAATTTTGAACATAAACTTTATCTTTAGTATAAATATGGATACAGTCTCCGAGTTCTAATCCTTTTTGGAATAGTTTTTCAGCTATTTCCCTGTCAAGTGGTGTCTTTTCTAATATTTTATTATCCTTATTTTCTACAATTACACCGCCATTAAAGGAAATGACGTATTCACCTGGTTTATCTTTTAAACCTATTTCTTCTAAAGTCCCCTGAACTGTTTCATAACCTCTTCCAGTAGCTAAAGCAATTTTTACTCCCTTATCTTTAGCCGCCTGGATAGCTTTTTTATTTTTTTCTGAAACAGTTGAATCAGAATTTAAGAGTGTTTCATCTAGATCTAATGCTATTAGTTTATACATAATTATTTTTACGAATAGTATCGTGCTACCATCATGAGTAAAATCAAGGTATTTAAAAGCCATAAATAGAGTACATTTATAATTTCTAATACCTTTATATTACAGTGAATGTATAAATTCCTTCCTTCTATACAAGGTAATATTATCATGAGTAATGGTATTACATACCGTTGTTGTATACCCAAGATATTACCAGAATCGACATCAGTCATTGTCATATACATTGAAGTTACTGTACCAACATAGATTAAGATAAACATTGAGATAAATAGAAGCCTTGACTTTAAATTATCATAAAGTCCTAAATTCTTCTTACCTGATAGTGTTAGGAAGACTAACAGGATTATGTTAATTAATCCATAGAAGGCGTTTAACTTCCCATTATAAACTGTATCGACAAAGGCAATACCAAGATTTGGTATGAAAATTTTGTTAATACTGTTAAACCAAACTCGTTTTATGTAGGTAAACGGCTTAGTCAAGATTGTTACTAACTGCTTATTTGGATTTATTCTTGTTTGATGTAAGTCAAAGTCAGAGAAACCACCAACTGTTGAACTATAGTAATAAGTTCCGCCTGCTGCTATTAAAAATAGTAGAATACAGATAATTGTATTAAATTTTCCAACGAACCTATTTTTAAATTGTTTCCTTGGAATTAGAAGTAACAGGAACACTAGGAAAGCATACGTTATCCTACTAATTGTAATGATGGCAAACAGGAATAATAAAAATAAGTACAGCGGTGTTGAGACAGTCTTCTTCTCCTTTTTATATTTAGAGATAATACTAAATGACAAAAGCATTGAGCTGAGTAGAACAGCACTTGGTGACGGTGTACATGCTACGAATACCCCAAACGGAACTAAAATAAAAAACAGTAATAGTTTTTTATTAATAGGAAAGAAGTGGATCGAGAGCGTTGCAGCAATAGTATAGACTATCCCATTGAGTAACCGGGCAAATACCAGATAGTAGAAGCCACTTAAGTTTAATGCCTGAGCTAACTTAATACCAAGAGCACTAAAGAGATATGGAACAAATATGTAAGTTTTTGCTGAGGTATCATAGTGCCTTGGTTCATCTTGTAAGTATCCACCCTTTGGATTTTCTAAACTCTCTCGAAACTCTTTAAAGTCACTGTATGAACGATAACCTTCAAGCTGCATATTCCCATAGTCATATGGGAAAGTCAGTTCTTTCTCCTCATCATAAACGAATCCACCATCTGCTATATAAATGGCTCTTGTTAAGTGATCAAACTCATCCCAACTATAGTTTGGGGGAACCATATAGCTGTAAAGTGGTATAAGAACCAAAAGATTTATAAATACCAGTTTGGCATAGTCGAATTTAAAAATTCTTGTTGTAAAAGACAGGTTAACTAAAAGTAAAAAACATATACAAGTTAGAACGAGAAAACGATAGTAGTTAAAGTAATCTTCATAGGTAAAATCAGATATATTAATTTTAATCTTTTGAGCTTGAGCGTTAACAATTTTTATCTCTAACGTTGTAATGTTCTCGTTGATATAGACAGTATCCTCATCCTCAGGATCAGTCTGAGGAACCATGATGTTATCTTCAGGTGTATAAATATCATAGGAATAGACAGAATAATAGATTGGATCTCCGCTTTTAGATGTAATATTTATTTTAAACTTATCGACATAATAGGATTCTTTTAAAAAATAGCGGATTAAGGCCTGGTCTGAGATAACACTATAGCCAAAGGGATCAGCATCGAGATATTCTGTGTTTGTATGGTCTATTAAATATTGAAATTTATTGGTCTTTACCCTGTTTTGCTTTATAAAGTTAAAGTGATAAACAGCGACTTCAATAATAAACGCAAGAAGTAATGACAGGATACACAGTCCAATCCAATATAGGACTTTGTGGATTAAACTTTTCTGATAATACTTCTTTAAAACATTGCGAACTCCCATTGTAATCAAATTCCCTCTAGGTTATAAGCATTTAAAAGAATTATATGATAAAAAATAAAGGATAAGTAATTTTTTTTGAAATATTACTTATCCGTATTGGGTTATTTAAAAATTTCATTGTTAAAATTCAACTATCATGTAGCCAAAAGGCGGGACTTCAAGATCGTCTAACTTTACATCTTGACCCGTAAAATAATCTTTACCTATTAGGTTATTACCATAAGAGAGGGAGTAGGTATTATATGGATTTCTGTTAACTGCGACTAAAACTTTGTCTCCGTTATAGCTTCGGACAAAAGCGAAAAGATCATCTGTAGTAGGAATAAACTCCAATTCGCCTTTCTTTAGGACATCGCTATTGTTTCTCAACTTAATAATCTGCTTATACCAGTCAAACAGTTCCATATCACCATCGTTCCAGTTAAACGTCCTTCGATTATAAGGGTCGCTCAAACCTTCTGTTCCAATTTCATCTCCGTAATAAATAGAAGGAACTCCTGGAAAAGTCATCTGAACTAATGCGAGCAGTTTCAACTTCTTTTTGGCTAAGAACAGCTCTTCTTCGGTTAAATAGTAATTCTCTTTTTCAATTTCAGAGAGATGGTCAGTTTCAGCTGGGTTAGAACCAAGAACTGTTAGGACCCGTTTTCTATCATGGGAACCTATAAGATTCATGTTAGCCATGAAGTTTTCCCGTGGATAATGGTCATAAAGTGACATGAGTGATCGGACAGTTTCAGCCGAACTTTTGTAACCTCTAAAGAAGTTAAGCAGTGCCTCTCTAAACGGGTAGTTCATAACACTATCTAACTCTTTACCAAGGAAGTAGTTCTTAAGTTGAGAGTAAGCAACCTTATTCGAGGCATCTTCCCAAACCTCTCCAATTAAAACAGAATCCGGTTTTTCCGTTAACATGGATTCCTTTATTCCAACAATAAAGTCATCTGGAAGTTCATCAGCTACATCTAGTCTCCAACCGCTTGCTCCTTTTTTGAGCCAGTGCCTTACTACAGAAGAATCTCCTGCATAGATGAAGTTTTGGAAGTTGATGTTATTCTTGTTGGTAGCCGGCATGGAACTGACACCCCACCAGCTATTATATTTATCTGGGAATGATTCAAATTCATACCAATCCGCATAAGGTGAGTTTATATCCTGATAAGCTCCCAGATCATAATAATCGCCGTACTTATTAAAGTATCTACTATTATCTCCGGTATGATTGAAAACACCATCTAAAATGATCTTAATTCCCCGTTTATCAGCTTCGCTACAAAGTTCTTCAAAAATGTTGCTATTACCAAACTCTGGAGCAATCCGAAGATAGTCGGCAGTGTCATACTTATGATTGCTGTGACTCTCAAAAATTGGGTTTAAGTAGATAATTGATATTCCTAACTCTTTTAGGTAATCAAGCTTATTTATAATCCCAAGTAGATTCCCACCAAAGAAGTCATAATAATCGATCGAACCATCTGGTCTCCTAAAATAATGAGGAGAATCATTCCAGTTTGTATGTAAGATTGTATGGGGAGGGTAGAAAGGAATAAAATCATCTCTCGTCGCATGATAAAACCGGTCAGGAAAAATTTGGTACATAACGCCTTCTTTATACCAATCCGGTACCTTGCGATCAGGATTATAAACCGTTATCTGATAGCTGTTATTTGTAAACAGATTAACCTGACCTTCACCACCCATTCCATCAGGCTGAGCTCCATAAACATAATGTGAGTTAAAAGCATCAAAGTGGAAATCATACCAAAGCAAACCAGGTGTGTTTGGCATCGCTATTGTCACTTCATAGACTTCAGGATTATTAGGAGACTGTTCCATCAGATAATAGTTATCGTTATCTCTGAATCGTGTGTGTAAATAGATGTTAACGGTTTCATTCGATGTAACCCTAAAGGTAACTTCCTGCCCGATAGGAGCAGCGCCAAATGGATCTTTATAAAATTTGTCCCAGGAATTGTGCTTAAAATACATTTGTTAAAAAAAGGCAGGCTTTATAACCTGCCAGTAATCTTCTTATACCAATACAAGTAAGTTTGTGCTGATTGTTTCCAGTTGTAATGGGACTCAAATGCATTATTAACGAGTTGTCTCCAAGCTGCCTTATCGTCATAGTAAATATGAACCGCTTTTTGGATGGTATACAACATATCGTGTGCATTGTAGGTTCCAAAGGTGAATCCGTTTCCTTCTCCAGTTTCAGGATTAAAGTAATGGATAGTGTCTTTTAAACCACCGGTTTCACGTACAATTGGAATCGTTCCGTAACGCAGTGCAATCATCTGTGTTAGTCCACAAGGTTCAAATTTTGATGGAACCAAGAAGATATCACTTGCTGCATAAATCTTACGGGACAAACCTTCATTAAATTCGATCAGAGCTCTCATCTTGTCAGGATATTGGTTAGCGACTTCGGTAAGCCTGTGTTCATATTCTGAGTCGCCAGTACCAAGAATAACAAGTTGGACCTCCATGTGAAGAATGTCATGAATAACTCCAAGTAATAAGTCAACACCTTTTTGGTCAACTAGCCTGGAGATCATTGAGATCATCGGTACATCCGGTCGAACAGGGAGTCCGAGTTGTTCCTGAAGGAATTTCTTGTTTTCAGCTTTCTTCTTAACAGACCTAGTAAAGTTAACATCCAACGCTTTATCAGTTTGCGGATTATAAACGGATTCATCGATACCATTTAGAATTCCATGTAGCTTCCAGTCAATATCCCTTGCCACACCGTCTAATCCTTCACCATAGTATGGATCCTTGATTTCTTCAGCATAGGTAGGGGAGACTGTTGTAACAAGATCTGCTGTATACATGGCTGCTTTCATGAAATTTACTTTATTGTAATATTCCATTTGAGCAGGGAAATAGTTTAAATTTAAGATATCTTTAACGTCATCGAAACCATATAATCCCTGATATTTCATGTTATGGATCGTAAAACATGTTCTGGTATTTGTATAATGCCAAGCATATTGTTCTTTTAGTAAGAACGGTATCAGTGCTGTTTGCCAATCGTTAGTGTGCAGAACATCAGGATAGAAGTCAATATAAGGAATCGCTTCTAAGACCGCTCTAGAGAAGAATATGAAACGTTCGGCATCATCATAGTAACCATATAAATCAGGTCTTTTAAAGTAATGTTCATTATCTATAAAGTAGAAGGTAACGCCGTCTACTTCATATTTAAACAACCCACAATACTGGTTGTTTTCGCCAATCTTTACCCAGAAATTTGTAATATACTGAAAATTTTGTACATATTCCCAAGGTATCGATTCATATTTTGGAAGAATTACGCGAGCATCAACCTCATCTTTCGGAAAAGCAAACGGGAGAGCTCCAACGACATCTCCCAGTCCGCCGCTTTTAGCAAATGGAAAGCATTCGGTTGCTGCAATTAATACTTTCATTTTGTCCATAATAAATTAATTAAATTGTTTCACCCTTTTTCATAATAATCGGGTTATCTTCTGTACCAATAAGTTCAGTATTATCTCGAACTGTTACTTCTTTATCAAAAATAACATAATTGAGTTTGCAATTTTTTCCAATCTTACATTTTTGCATTAAGATTGAATTTTTAACTTCACTGCCTTCATCAAGTTCATTTTCTCTAAAGACAACACTGTGTTCAATTTTACCGTCAATATATCCGCCTGAACCGACGATACAGTCTTCAATACAAGCGTTTTTACCATACTGAGTTGGATGGTTGTCTTTTGTTTTTGTATAGACCGGTTGGTCAGTAAAGAAGAGTTCACTTAGGACATCATAATGGAGTAAGTCCATATTTGCTTTATAATACTTTTCAAGATCGGTAATACGGTTAATGTAACCTTCATGTTTATAAGCATAGACTTTAAGAGTATCTAAATTATCTTTTAAGATTTCCATTAAGTCATAGGTTTCATTACGTTCTGCGATATCAATAATCTTTAATAAAACATCACGTTTTATCAAGATCATATCAACGAACTTATAATCTGTCTTATTATTTTCAGCATAAGACAAATCACTTACTCTTCTACCGTCTAAAGTCAAGAAAACATCGTTTGGCAGAGTATGGAAGGTTTCATTATCAATCCTGTAAATTAGGACAACATCTGCTTTGTTTTTTTCAAATACTTCGTTTGGCTTATTAAAGTCATACGTTGTGACTAAGTTAGAAGCAGCCATAACAACCGTATCTGCATTTGATTGTTCAAAGTAACCCTTATTTAGAATAAAATCGAGCATATTGATCTTATTCCTGTCATGGATTCTTCTGTTAACTGAACCAGTCAGGATAGCTAAGTCATTGGTTTTTCTTGAAAGTAACCATTCTTTACCTGTTCCTAGATGGTCGATAATTGAAGAATATTTATGGGAACCGATAATTCCAACTTTGGTAATTCCTGAATTAACAAGATTAGATAAGCTAAAGTCTATTAAACGGTAGCGAGAACCAAAAGGTAGAGTTCCAATGGTTCTATGCCCTAATAATTCATGTAAATCACTATCATCACCAACTTGTGGCAAAACTATTCCTAAAGCATCTCTCATTTGTCTCTATCCTTTTATTCGTTTAATACATGAATTTCATCCGGATTATCGCTTTCGGAAGCAATATATCTTGTATCTTTAGCTACCTTAGCATATGATCCGACAATACAGTTTTCCAAAATAGCACCATCTTCAATTTCAGCACCTGTATGAACAATACAGTTCTTTAGAACAACGTGTTTGTCTACAAAAATGTCCTGAGATAAGATTGAGTGTTCAACTTCACCAAAAATAACACAACCATCACAAATCAAGCTGTCTTTAACTTTAGCATCATCAGAGATAAACTGTGGTGAACGACTGAAATTATTTGAGAAGAATGGATTGTTCTTGTCTTTGATATTAAAGTCAACATCATCGTCAAGTAAGTCCATGTTAGCATCGAAGTAACTCTGAACTGTTCCAACATCACGCCAGTAATCGTTGAAGATATAAGCAAAAATTCTCATATCTTTAGCGTGCATGGTAGGAATAATGTTCATACCAAAGTCATGAGCACTATCTTCAGCTTCCATGTCATCAACTAGTTCTTTTCTTAATTCTTTCCAGTTGAATACATAGATTCCCATTGAAGCTAGATTTGATTTCGGATGTTCCGGTTTTTCTTGGAAAGCAATTATACGGTTTTCGTCATTGACTTCAACTAGACCAAAACGGCTAGCATCATCCCATGGAACTTCCATAACAGCTATGGTTAGCTGAGCTTTCTTCTTTTTGTGATAATCAATTAATTTTGAATAATCCATCTGGTAGATATGGTCACCAGAAAGGATTAAAACATACTCAGGATCATATTGGTCAATAAAATCAATATTCTGAGCGATAGCATCAGCTGTTCCTTCATACCAACGACCGCCTTTACGACCTTCGTAAGGTGGTAAGATGCTAACACCATAACCTGGTTTATCCAATCCCCATGCTACACCGTCACTAATATAAGTGTTTAGAAGGTATGGACGGTATTGGGTCAAAACACCGACAGTATCAATTTCCGAATTCATAGCATTGCTAAGAGGGAAGTCGATAATTCGATATTTGCCACCAAAGAGAACCGCAGGTTTTGCATTGTTAAATGTCAATGAACCCAGACGGGAACCTTGACCACCGGCCAACAGCATGGCGACGGTTTCTGTTTTCATTTTAGCGCCTCCACTATAATTTTAATCTTCAATTTTCCATACATTCTTCTTGTAATCGTCAATAGAACGATCAGAAGAGAATATACCGCTGTTTGCTGTATTCATTAAGCTCATTTTGTTCCAGTTATCCTGATCTCGATAAGCCTGGTCAATTCTTTCGTGAGCATTTACATACGAATCAAAATCTTTAAGGACAAAGTAAGGATCTCGTCCTAATAGCAGGGAATCATAAATGGTTCTAAAGTTATCACCGAGTGTTCCATCTACTAACTGATCGAGTACTTTACGGACTCGTGGATCATTTTGATAGATTTCAAATGAGTTATAACCACCATTTTCATTAAAGTTTTGAACTTCACCTTCTGTAAGTCCAAAGATGAACATATTGTCATCGCCAACAACGTCCCTGATTTCTATATTAGCACCATCCATTGTGCCTAATGTGACAGCACCGTTCATCATAAACTTCATGTTACTTGTACCACTTGCTTCTTTACCAGCTGTTGAGATCTGTTCTGAAACTTCGGCTGCCGGATAAATAATTTCAGCACTTGAAACATTGAAGTTTGGCACGAATACTACCTTTAACTTGTCGTTGACATCATTGTCATTGTTAACCATCTGAGCTATATGGTTAATCAGTTTAATAACTTCTTTAGCGTAAACATAAGAAGGAGCAGCTTTACCCGCTAAGAAGAAGGTAATTGGAACCATATCAATGTTCGGATTTTCCTTGATCTTGTTGTAAAGGTACATAATATGAAGCGCATTTAGAAGCTGACGTTTGTATTCGTGAATACGTTTAACCTGAATATCAAAGATAGAGTCTGGATTGATTTCTATTCCAAGTTCATCTTTAACATACTTGGCCAATTTTTCCTTATTACGGTGCTTTATTTCATGTAATTTTTTCAGTAATTTTTCATCATCAACGTGATTAGCAAGTTCCTGGATCTTAGTCATTTCACCAGCTTCTTCCCATTCCGGTCCAATCGCTTCGGTAATCGCTTTTTTAAGTTCAGGATTTGCCGACATTAAGAAACGACGTTGGGAGACACCGTTTGTGACATTGGTGAACTTTTCAGGCATAACTTCATAAAATTCTTTAAACGTATCCGTTCTTAGAATTTTACTGTGAAGTTCAGCAACCCCGTTTACCGAGTGGGAACCGATAATTGCTAAGTTTGCCATATGAACATCACCATCTTTTAATATTGAGATCCTATAGTTCCTGTCTTCACGATCTGGATATTTTTCGTTTAGTTCATTAACAAATCTACGGTTAATTTCTTCAATAATCATGTATATACGAGGAAGCAAGGACTTAACCATTTCAATTGGCCAGCGTTCAAGAGCTTCCGGTAAAACCGTATGATTTGTAAACGTTAACGTTTTGGTTGTTATATCCCAAGCTTCATCCCATCCATATCCTTCTTCATCAACAAGAATACGCATGAGTTCTGGAACAGCTAATGCTGGATGCGTGTCATTTATGTGGATGACGATTTTATCTTCAAATCCATCCAAACTTCCGTTGTTTTGTTTTTTATAACGACGGACAATACGTTTAATTCCAGCAGCTGTAAAGAAATATTCCTGTTTTAATCTTAAAAGCTTTCCTTCAAAACCCGCATCCGATGGATATAGGATTTGAGAGATAGACTCAGCATCACTTCGGTTTTGCATAGCTTGAACGAAATTACCGGAGTTAAATGTTTCTAAGTCAAAATCTTCAGCAGGTTCGGCACTCCAAAGTCTTAATGAGTTAACTGTATCGTTTTCCCAACCAGGAATTGGAATGTCATATGGAACAGCTAAAATTGGAGTATAGTTTTTCTGGATATAATTGGTTTTACCATCAACGTTAACCATTTCAACATCGCCACCAAACTTGACGATAACGGATTTATCACGTTTTTCAACTTCAAACGGATAAGAACCATTACGTAACCAGTTATCAGCGACTTCTACTTGTTCGTTATTTAATATTTTCTGTTCAAAGAGTCCGTATTTATAGCGGATTCCATTACCATGGCCAGGGAAATCCATAGAAGCGGTTGAATCAAGAAAACAAGCCATAAGTCTTCCAAGACCACCATTACCAAGAGCCGGGTCGTCTTCGGCAGCTTGAATGGCTTCGTAGTCTAATCCGAGTTCCTCTAGAACTTCAGGAACAACTTCTCCCCAGCCAAGATCATTTATATATAATCTAAGTAAACGTCCGATTAAGAATTCAATTGAAAAAAAGTAGACCTGTTTATCCTCTAATTTATTATATTGTTTTTGAGCAACTGTCCAGTCCTTATTAATTTCATCCATTACGATATTAGCCAGTGCTCTGTATTGTTGAACCACTTCTGAACCTTGTTCAAAATCATGGTTTGTAATTTCTTCAACTTCCCTTATAAAATCATTCTTAATTCGCTCTTTTAATTGGGTATTTGTATTCTTTGATGTCTTTTTTTCGCTAGTAGATGCTTTAGACTGTACTTTTTTCATAAAATTCTCCTTAATTTTTAGTTAAGGTCTAATCTTTTTTCTTATTCTTTTTCGATTTTTTGCGTTTGCGTTCGATTTTCTTTCCAGCTTTATAGATAAGTCCACTCATTGGAGGAACTTTTAAGTTAATGGAAAGATCTCTATAATTTGCTTCAACTTCCTGTGCACGGACAGTTTTTTTAACTTTGAATCCAGAACCACCATATTTTTCTTCATCAGAATTAAAGATTAAGCGGTACTGTCTATCTTCTGGAACCCCAACTCTGAATTCTTCATAAGCATTTGGACAGAAATTTAGAACACAGATAAGATTGTCTTTAGGATCACCGGATTTACGAATAAAGCTTAAAACACTTTGACCATTGTTATCGGCATCGATCCATTCAAAACCGTCCCAGCTGTCATCAATTTTCCAAAGAGCCTTTTCACGTTTATAGAGTTTGTTTAAATCTTTAATAAATTTGTGATATCCAGAATGTTTTGGTTCGTTTAGCATGAACCATTCAAGTTGTTCATAATAACGCCATTCAGTAAATGGTGCGAATTCTTGACCCATAAAGTTTAATTTTTTACCTGATCTTGTCATCATGAACGTCAGGAGTAGTCTCATTTCATTAAACTTCATGTCATAGTCGCCGAACATCTTGTTTAAGATGGTTCCTTTTCCATGAACCACTTCATCATGAGAGAGTGGTAAGATAAAGTTTTCACTAAAAGCATATGCCATTGGGAAGGTTAATCGGTCATGGAATTGTGAACGGACAAACGGGTCTGTCTGCATATAATTTAGAGTATCGTGCATCCAACCCATATCCCACTTGTAGTTAAAGCCAAGACCACCTTTGTCAACTGGCCAAGAGACCATAGGATAAGCTGTTGATTCTTCTGCGGCCATAATTGCATATGGGAAATCTTTGAAGATTGTAGAGTTTAAGTGACGTAGGAATGCGACAGCAGCCAAGTCATCGTTGCCACCAAATTCATTTTTTCTCCACTCATCATCATAACCGTAGTTAAGGTAGAGCATTGAGGCAACACCGTCAATACGAAGTCCATCCGCATGGAATTCCTTCATCCAGTAATAAGCATTTGAAGTTAAGAAAGAAATGACTTCAGGTTTTGAGAAATCAAATTCCATCGTACCCCATTGTGGATGTTCTGTAGCTTCATATTGGTAAGTTCCATCGAGTTGATAGAGACCGTGTTCATCTTTACAGAAATGTCCTGGTACCCAGTCTAAGATTACACCGATTTCATTTTTATGAAGAGTATCGATTAATTTTTTCAATCCTTCAGGAGTTCCATAACGTGAGGAAGGAGCGAAGTAACCAGTTTGTTGATATCCCCAGGAACCATCAAATGGGTGTTCCATAACTGGCATAAATTCAACATGGGTATAACTCATGTCTTTTAGATATTGCGGGAGTACTTCAGCAAGTTCTTCATAAGTTAACGGAGTACCATCATCATGAGTTCTCCATGAAGCCAGGTGCATTTCATAGATATTCATTGGTTGTGGCTCATTTGTTTCAGCACGTTTTATTTGTTTATCGAGCCACTTTTTATCTTCCCATTCATATTCCGGTTCCGGCCAATAGACGGAAGCGGTTGCTGGTCTTAGTTCTGCATGATTACCATAAGGGTCTGCTTTTAGGACTGTATTTCCATTGGCCTGTTTAATTGCGTATTTATAAAGATTACCCTTATCAAAGGAATCTAATGTCGTTTCCCAGATTCCACCCAGGTTTTCTAGGCGAAACATCGGGTTAGCTTCAGGGTTCCAGTCATTAAAGTCGCCCACAAGTGAAATTTCCTGAGCATTAGGAGCCCATATTCTAAAGACAACTTTTCCGTCTTCTGTTTCATGTGCACCAAAGAATTCGTAAGCTTGGTTATATTTACCTTCATGAAAGAGATATGCGGCATCCTCGGTTTTCATAATTTGCTTCCTTTCCTAAAAATTTATATATGATTTTTTATTCAAAAATGTTTGGTATTAACATTAACAATTTTAACATATTATGCTTTTTTAACGAGTTTTGGCTCTGTTTTTTGGATAATGTGAAAACTCGTCTAATTATAGAAAATACCCAAGGAAAGGACTAATCCTCTTTTTATATTAGGTTCTAATTCAAAAACTAGAGAACGATAGCATTAATAATTTTCGGAAAGGAGTGGATTTAAAAATTAGGAATAATTTCGAAGGAAGCTATGAATTTAAACTGGCTTATAAAAGGGGAGCTAACAGAGGAATAAAAAAACTCCTGCAAAAACAGGAGCTATTTTACTAAATCAACTTCAGTGAAAAGAAATAATTAACAACCTAGGAGGTTACCGAAGTTGACTCAGGTAAAATCTAATTAAATTTAACTGCTGTTCCATATACTAAAAAGGAAGCAGAATCACCAGTTATATCAGGTGAGTCAAAACGAATACCTATAACAGCATCAGCACCTTTAGCTTGGGCATCTTCGACCATTTTATCAAGAGCATTCTGTCTTGAACTATCCATTAAGTTACTGTAAGATTTTAATTCGCCGCCGAACATATTCTTAAAAGAGGCACCAATATCTTTTCCGATATTAACTGCTTCAATATGCGCTCCTTGAACTAGACCAAGGACTTCATAGGTTTTTCCAGGAAAAGTTTCAATAGTTGTTAGTAACATTGCATTACCTTTCGTTTTTATTTAATTATACAATAGGAATGTAATGGCAACTAAAGTAAATTCATTATTTTACTGAGTATTGACAATGCTTCATCATAATCCTTTTCTAGAATTCCTACCTCTTTAGTTAGTTCCTTTTTAAGTTCTTCAGTTTCATCTAATTTTTTCTGATATCTTCTTTTTTCTGATTCTAGTTTTTCGATTATTGTATCTTGATCATCCGATTCTGAAATATCAATTGATTTCAAAATAGATTCAACATCTGTTTCAGTATTATTATTTTCGTATAGATAAATCATTGTCCTACTGTTTTGTTAAAATAGTTATCGATTATTTAATACCCATTACACTTTCTATTATTAATTTTTTCTATTTTTCCACCTATTTCTACTTAAAAAAGAGGAGTCCTGAATAGTTACTAATTCAATAAATGAATATATCAGAAACAGTCGCATAAAAACGTACTTTAGAGGCTCTGGTTTCAACCGGTTCCGGAAGAAAACAGAAATAAGTGAAAACGATTAACGGGGCGCCATCAACAATTTGGCATTTTTATGCGCCACTTTCAGTTAATTTATTAAATTCTTTGAATAAAATTTCAGAAGTTTTCTTAGCTATACCTTCGTCTAGTTTTAAAACTTCTCTATCATAAGTCATTAATCCGTTTATTTCATCTTCAACATCAGAAACTTGAGTATAAACGAGAGCCGATAGTCCCTTTTCAATTCGTGGTTTTACCATGTTCACTAGAAGAGCAGCATAACGTCTATTAAAGTCTTCTTTACTCTGAGCTGTTCCATAACCGTAGACATCTTCGTTCTGAACGTGTCCATCAACAGGATAGGCAATTCCACCATATTCAGTTAAAGCAACTGTTCGGTTCTTTTCCTGATGAATATAAGGTGGATAGAAATAGTAATGTAGAGATAAAAAGTCGCCACCACCTT
>CANQOZ010000017.1 GCA_947625585.1 uncultured Eubacteriaceae bacterium | reverse complement strand
AGATACAATTATGTTACAAAAAGTAGGCGTTATTACTTGGAATTCTTATAATTTATAGGCGCTTTTATATGGAAACTTTTTAGGCATTCTCAATTTTATTGTAACAGGCGTTATTATTTGGAAACCTACAGTTCGACTTGCATTTGTTACAGACGTGTTACAGATAATGCGAAAAATTAGGGTAAAAACTAAAACAGCTGGATGACTCTTATGAGTAATCCAGCTGTTATCTAACTTTTCATAATAATGGTGATTCCGAATAGACTTGAACTATCGACCTCTGCGATGTCAACGCAGCGCTCTTCCAGCTGAGCTACGGAATCAGCTGAAAATCTATTATAAAGCATAGTCGATAAAAAGTAAAGCTTAATAATTAGAATTATCAGCTCCTTCTTGAGTTTTTGATAAGAACAAGTCAATGTCTTCCATTTTTGGAGCAGATCCTAGAGCTCCTTTATGTTGTGTTGATAAGCCAGCTGCAACCGAAGCTTTATAAATAGCTTCTTCATAAGGCATTCCTTGAGATAATAAAGCGCCTAAAACACCTGTGAATGTATCACCTGAACCGGTAGTATCAACACTTTTCACTTTTATAGCTTCGAGTGTAACGACATTCTTACCTTCAACATAGCTTAATCCGTCTTTACCTCTAGTGACAATAAGCTTAGTATCAGGGAATTGAGACTGCCATTCTAAAATCTGCTTTTCAATAGTATCTCCCTTAATATTAAAGTCCTTAACCATATCTTCGAATTCTGATTCGTTTGGAGTAATAATAGATACAGCTTTTAAGAGATCTTTATCAAAGCTTCTGTATGGGGCAGGGTTTAGGATTGTAATAACATCATTAAACTTACCAGCTTTTAAAGCTTCCTTAACACCATTTTCTGGAACTTCAAACTGAGTAATAATAACATCAGCTTCCTTGAAAATGAATTCGTTTTCTTCAGCTATTTTTTGATTCGTCAGTTCGTTTGCTCCGGATACAACAGCGATTTCATTTTCTTCACCATTCGTATAAATAGAAGCAATTCCAGTAGGAGCTTTTTTACTATTTATAACTCTACTTCCATCTAGTGATGGAATTTTATCTATTTGTGCAATTAATTGTTGACCAAAAGTATCCTCTCCTACTGTTCCAATTAAAATAGTAGAAGCACCAACTTCTGCAGCAGCTGCTGCCTGGTTAATTCCTTTTCCACCAGCTCTGTAGTCGATACTTTTAGCCATAACTGTTTGGCCAGGATTTGGGAACTTATCAACTTCCACAAGAATATCCATATTTAAACTGCCAAAAACAGCCACTTTGTTCATGGGATTCCTCCAAGTAATTTATTCTTTAAATCTTATTGTTCAATTATTCTAATAGTACTATTACTACCTAAAATGGGGATCTTATCGCTTCGATATGAATATCAAGATGGTCATCATGGTTATGATAATGTAAAACATGATGATCCTGTAATGAATTCAAAGCACGTTCAACAACTTCTGGTTCAGTCTCTAAAATCCGAGTCATTTCTTCAATTGAAGTATGGACCGTATAAGAGTTGTCCTTAAGTGAAGATAGATAAAATAGTAATAAGTAAACTGTCATATCAGCTACTTCGACTTTACTAGTTACATCCTTACCAATATTATTTTCACTTTGAGCATAGCGATAAAATAGCCAGGTTTGTAAGTCTTGTACTAACTGAGCATTATTTTCATACCAGTCTTGAAAACTACTAAAGGTTGGCTCATTCATTTTTTAAATAATCTTGGACTTTTCCGTCTAAAAGTGCCATTGTAGCTTTAAGTGCTTTTATGTGGCCTTTATGATCTAAATCAAAAGCATAGGCATTAACATGACACTGCATTACTAAACTAATATAAGCATCAACAAGTGCCATTTCATCTTTTAATCCAGCTGCTACTTTTGAAAGGCTTACATAGAAGTTCATCTGTGGATAAGCATTCTTCATAGCATCAACTTTAGTTTTTGTATCAAGATAAACCATATTATCTTCATCTATTGGTTTTCCAACTGGATCAAAGTAGATTAAGTTAGGCATAATTCCTTCTTGTTCTGCTTTTCTTATAAGTGAAATAGATCCTTCAACTTCAGCAGAAATGGAATCATCACCAAAAGGTTGGGTAAACAGGACTTCCCATCCATCTGCTAATTTCTTAATTAATGGGAATACTTTATCAGCCTGTTCCATTGTTAACTTAACCGGATTGATAATGCCAGCAAAATCAAGTTTTGGTAAGATTGCTTCATAAGTTTCAGCACTTCTTGCTCTGATAACGACTTTTAATCCACTGTCTTTTACTTGATCAATAAGAAATAATAAATCTTCAGCTTCATTTTCTGATTTTCCAGCACAAACCGAAATAGCGTTAAACCCAGCTTCTTTTGCCTGATTTACAATACTAACAATAGCATCAGGATTTTTGGTTTCAACAGCATTTTTTACATCTGCATTTCGCATACATAAATCATTGTTAATTATTAACATTAGAAACTCCTAATTTTTGTTTATCTTTTAGAATTAAATATTCTTCTGCATTATGCTTGATCGATGCTAACTCTTCTTCAGTTAAATCACGGACTGCTTTCGCTGGACTTCCCAGAATTAACTTTCCTGGTTCAAATTCCTTGTTTTGAGTTATTAAACTACCTGCGCCTACAATTGAATTCTTTCCAATTTTGGCTCCGTTTAAGACAGTACTTCCCATTCCGACGATAACGTCATCTTCAATAGTGCATCCATGAAGGGTACAGTTGTGTCCTACTGATACATTATTACCAATGTTTGTTGGATGGTTCGGATCACAATGAATCACTGTTCCGTCCTGGATATTGGTATTTTCACCAATAATAATTGGCTCCTGGTCTCCTCTTAAAACAGATTGAAACCATACACTTGAGTTTTCGCCTAAACTTACATCACCGATAATATCGGCACTTTTTGCGATAAAATTACTGTCGTTCATCTTAGTTAACGTTTGGATAGTTTGTTAAAAATTCATCGAGTCTTTGTTCTATGAAGTCAGTTCCACCTTCAGTGTCGGATTCGATATTGATTGGAATTTTTGGTTCATGCAAAGATTGACGGACTAGAATCCAACCGTTACCGTTTTCACTGTCACAGTCTACTCTGATTCCTTCATAGTTTGGCTCTACAATACTCCATCCAGGTTGAGTTTTAGCATATTCAGCAAAGTCATTGATTAAATCTTCACCTACTTTACGGTAATCGTCATCCTGAATGACTAACCTTATTTCCTTCTCTTCAAGTGGGAAGTGGTAGTCTTTTAAGTATTCCGAAACTGTCTTATTCTCATCTTTCGCTCTAGCTAATGCTATTAGAGAAAGAACAGCTAAATAAGCACCATCATCAAGGAAATAATTATCTTTAACAGCACCGTGTCCACTTGTTTCCATTGCAAGCACGGTTTCCTGTCCAAGGGAATTTAAGCGTTTAGCTTCATCAATAACATTCTTATAACCACGTTTAAAACGTCTGTGTTTACCACCTTTTGCTTCAATGAAATCTTTTAGACCATTACTTGTGACTGAGTCAGTAACGATAGTTGCACCTGGATAGTCATCGAGTAAAATTGAACTAATAAAGGCAATGTAAGCACTTTTATTGATTGGATTACCCTTTTCATCAATTATGGCGCTTCGGTCAACATCGGTATCAAATATTATACCCATATCAGCTTCGTTTCCTTTAACAGATTCAATAATTGCATCAATTGCTTCTTCCTCTTCAGGATTGGGGATGTGATTTGGAAATGTTCCGTCAGGTTCTAAGAACTGACTGCCGGTAATATCTGCTCCAAGTGGTTCTAAAACCTGATGAGCAAAGAATCCACCTGAACCATTACCAGCATCAATTACGATGTTTAGACCTTCTAATGGTCTTTCTTTACCCGTTTTTTCCCGAACGATTTCAACTAAGTTATCAGCATAGTCATCAAGGTAGTTATAGGTGCTAAATTCGACATCTTCTATTTCAATCGGTTCCTTTGTTTCTGCTATTTCTAGTATCTCTTTTATGTCAGAACTAGCTAGACCACCTTCCGGGGTAACCATCTTAATTCCATTGCGGTCCATAGGCATGTGGCTCGCAGTTATCATAATGCTAAGATCTGGAGCAATGTCTTCCTGGGTTAACATAAACATAGCTGGAGATGTTGCTAAACCAACATCAATTATTTCAATTCCGTTTTGAGCTAAAACATCACCAATTGTATTTAAAATTCTTTCACCAGTAACTCGTGAGTCCCTGCCAAGAGCAACTTTCTTAAGTGCCTTACCGTATTTCTTGTTATACCAATCAATAATTCCTTGAGCGATCTTGTTGATATTTTCATCAGTTAAGTCAGGAGTTCCATTTTCCTTTAAAGCATAACCCCTGATGTCACTGCCACTAAGTAAGTCAGTTAGTTTTTTCATATTTTTCGAATATTCTATTAGGTTCTTCTGCTAAAGTTGCACATATGAGTGCTTTTATTGTGTGTAGTCTGTTCTCTGCCTGGTCAAAAACAAGGGATTGATCTGAGTTAAAAATTTCATCAGTAACTTCCATCTCAGAAATACCAAATTTGTCTTCAACCATTTGAGCAAATGTTGTTTTATTATCGTGAAAAGAAGGGAGGCAGTGGAGGAAAATTGTAGTATCTTTTCCAGTTTTATCCATTAAATCCTGGTTAACTTGGTAATCTAGGAGAAGATTGATTCTTTCAGCGATTTTGTCTTCCTCTCCCATTGAGACCCAGATATCGGTGTAAATAACATCAGCATTTTCAACACCTTTAGCAATATCACTAGTTATTATGATCTCACTTCCACTTTCAGTGGCAATTTTTTTAGCTTGTTCTAAAATTTTCTTATCAGGAGAGAGTTCTTCTGGACCAACTCCTGCATAGTCTATTCCTAGTTTGGCACATGCAATCATTAAGGAGTTAGCTACGTTGTTTCTGGTATCTCCAACAAAGGCAACCTTTTTGTGCTTTAAGTTTCCAAAGTGTTCTTGGATCGTTAATAAGTCTGCAAGAGCCTGAGTTGGATGGTATTCGTCCGTTAAACCATTCCAAACGGGAACACCAGATTCCTCTGCTAGGATATTGACTGTTTCCTGCTTATTTCCACGAAATTCAATACCGTCGTAAATTCTGCCTAAAACTTTCGCAGTGTCTTCAACGGATTCTTTTTTACCAAATTGGGAATTGGAAAGAAAAGTTACATGGGCTCCTTCATCGTAACCGGCAACTTCAAAAGCTGAACGGGTTCGAGTTGAGGTTTTTTCAAAAAGTAAAACTATATTCTTTCCTTTAAGAAGATCAAAGGTTCTGCCATGCTTCTTGTTCTCTTTTAAAATAGTTGCATAGTCGAGCAGATACCTTATTTCTTCGGGAGAATAGTCGAGTAGGGTTAGGAAGTTTCTTCCTTTTAAGTTAATCATCATTATAAAAAGAAAAATCCCACGTTAGTGGGACTTGGTTGTATCGTTTTTAAAATTAATTCGTTACTGAATCTTTGATTTTATCGAGATTATCTTTAATGTCATCCATACCAGCAGCGACTTTTTGACCAGCTTCACTATCTTCAATTTTGTCTTTTGTCTGGTCAATATGAGTTTTTAAATCGTCAACATCTTGTTCCACATGTTTTTTGTCGAATGAATGGAAGAAATCAACTAATTTGTCCTTGATGTCGTTATAGCCATCTTTAACATGATCAGCAAATTCCGAGTTTTCGATTTCTTTGCCAATATCTTTGACTCTATCTTTAATTCTACCGTAAGATTCTCTAACATCGTCATCAAATTCATCAATTAGATTTGTTGCATTATCAGGATATTCTTTACCTTCATCTGTTAAGGTTTTTTGAGCATCAACTACTTGTTCATCTAATGAATCTAATTTTTCTTTTGATGCGCCTTTGTCTTCAGCCATTTTGGACTCCTTTAAATTTAATATTTTAATAGTTCTATTACTGATATTATAATAAATAATTATGAAAAAAAGAAATGGGATTATCTTTGATTTGGATGGCACAATTATTGATACCTTAACCGACTTAAAAGAGGCCCTTAACTTTGTTTTAACTAAGCATGGTTTTCCACAAGTATCCGCTGAAGATGCTAAACGTTATGTTGGTAATGGTATGAGAGAGTTAATTCGAAAAGCTCTTCCGGAGAGTCAAAAGCAAAACGAGAGTTTACTCGATAAAATGCATCCAGAGCTCATAGCTTATTATCATGAAAATCTCTTAAATAATACGGTTCCTTATGATGGCTTTTATGAGTTTTTTAAACTCTGTAATGAAAATGGAATTAAGCTTGGTGTTTCAAGTAATAAATCTAATGATGAGAGTAAGTTGTTAATTAAAACGCTCTTTCCAGGAATTGAGTTTTCAGAAGTGTTAGGAAACAGACCTGGTCATCCCCATAAACCTAATCCGGAACAAACTGATGAAATAATTGAAAAGATGGGGATTCCAAAAGATGAGATAATCTATGCTGGTGATTCTATAACCGATTACCATACTGCAAACATGGCTGGTTTAGATATGGTTCTTGTTAATTATGGGTATGAGGATCCGGGAGTTTTGGAAAATTTACCGGGTGTTGAGTTGTTAAACTCTCCTCAAGAACTTATTGCCAGGTTATCTGAAATGATTATTTAGTTGGAAATTATTAAAATTTTCTCTTGATTAATTCATATTGATTGTTTATACTTTAAAATTTATCTCGAATATGTTAAAATATTAAGGTATTTTAAGAAGAGGTGATATTTTTATGCCAAAACCACAACTTACTGTTCTTGATATTAGAAACAGAGTTCAAAAATATCAAGGATCCAGAGTTCGCCTAGAAGCCCACAAGAGTAAGAAAAAATTATATCATAAGACAGGCTTCATCGAAGCAATCTATCCGAGCATTTTTACTGTAAGTATTGAATCCAACGACAATGATAGAATTCAAAGAATGTCATTCTCATATATTGATCTACTAACACAAAACGTAAAAATAGATTTGATAGACCTAAATGGCGCAACTGTCTCTTTGTGAGATAGAGTTGTTGATTTAAATTTAAAATGCAGATTCCCCTATTTACAAAGTTAAGTAGGGGACTTTTTCTATCCTCTTTCTTATTAACTCAAATCCCTAATGTTTTAAATGACAACCTGGTGACGGACAGTTTACTTTATTAATTAGATTCAATTAAATTTGTCTAAACTACCATTTTTAAATCTACTTTGTTGTAATATATTTAAATATGAATTCTCTGAAATGCCACTGAGATAGATTAATTAAAGCATTTTCAGAGAAACCTTATAATCGGAACAGTTAGAATTCTAATTGTTTTAAACTAACGGCTTAAGTAAATTATGAAAAAAGAATCTCAATGGGAAAACTATCTCGATGCTCAAAACAGGATTCGTACAATAGTCGAGAATCCAAAAGTAGCTTATGCAGGAACGAGTGGATCTTATTCTGAAGATGCAACAATAGACTTTTTTGGTGAAAACTCCAATCGTATTCCTTACAGAAGGTTTGAAGATGTTTTCAAAAGTGTTAATGACGGTGAAAGTGACTATGGAGTTATTCCAATAGAAAATACAACAACGGGTTCTGTTCGAGATGTTTTTGACTTATTCGATATTTATAACTGCTTTATTATTGGGGAAACCCAGGTAAAAATAGATCATTGTTTATTAGGAGTTAAGGGAAGCAGTATAGAAGATATTACGGATATTTATACTCACGAACAGAGTTTAATGCAGTGTTCTTATTATCTTGATGGCCATCCAGAATGGGAAGGTCATATTTTCCCAAATAATGCACTAGCTGCTGAGTTTGTTCATAAACAGAATGATAAGACAAAAGGAGCTATTGCTAGTGAACGGGCTGGAAAAGTCCATGATCTAGTTGTACTAGATAAAAAGATCAACTGGTTAGAGAGTAATGTCACTCGATTTGTCATTATTGCTAAACACCCTGAACACAGACAATCAGATAAAATAAGTTTATCTTTCGGTGTTGGTCATAAACCTGGAGCACTCGTTCGAGTTTTGAATATTTTTGATAAATATAATTTAAACTTAAGTAAGATTGAATCAAGACCAAATAGAAAACACAATTGGGAGTATAATTTTTTTATAGATATAGAGGGTGTAATCGACCAAGATATGTTTGACCAGGCGATTAAGGAAGTTATTCCTGAGACCACCCAATTCCGTTACCTTGGCAAATATAAGTCAAACATTAGTTAACCTGGAAAGAATTTAAGAAATGTGTGAGCTCCTAGCAATTACAACTAAAAACAATACAAAATTAAATGATCATCTAGACTACTTCTATAAAGAACGTAGCGACTTCAATCGTCATGGTTGGGGTATTTTTGTCTTTAATAACGGCTCCACTTTTGTTGACAAAGAACCTATAAAAGCTGTTGAAAGTGAACATCTCCAGGAAGTTTTAGATGAAGATATTATCGGTAATAATGTAATAGCTCATGTTCGCTTTGCAACAACGGGATTGAGGGAATATAACAACTGCCATCCTTATCAGTATAAAGATGAATCAGGAAGAGTTTGGACTTTAGCTCATAATGGTACTATTTTCCATACTGATATGATCGATGAAGTTACTTTAGAACCAAAAGGTGATACGGATAGTGAGAAAGTAATTCTACTTATCATAGAATCTATGAATAAAAAAATAGAAGAATTAGGTAGACCACTTAAAGAAGAGGAGAGGTTTGAAGTAATTGAAAATATCATTAAAGATTTATCAAGAGATAATAAGCTTAATTTAATGATTTATGATGGTGAATTACTTTATGTTCATGCAAACGTTGATGATCAAATGTTTATTTCCCCTTTCCGTGATGGTTATATTTTAGGTTCAAGGGAATATGATTATAATGATGTTAAATGGGAACCCTTTCCAAAAAGGAAACTCATTGCTTTTAAAGATGGTGAAATTGTCTTAGAAGGTAGTGAACATCAAAATACATATGTAGAAGATCCAGAAGTTTTTAGGTATTACTACCTAAAATATGCGAATTTATAAAATGAACGAAAAACAGTTAAAAGAGATTATATACGATAGGTTTATTAAGCCAACTGAAGATAGAGAAGATAGTTACATAGGTTTAGAGATAGAAATGCCTGTTATTAATCTTTCGGGAGAAATAACAGATCAGGAACTAGCTAAACAAACTTTTGAAGAGTTTGTCGATAAGTATGGTTTTGAAAGATTAAGTTTTGATGAAAACGGGACATGTTATTCAGCTACTCATCCTGATAATGAGGATAATATTTCTTTTGATTGTTCCTTTAATAATCTAGAGCTATCTCTAGGACGTGTTGAAGATTTAAACGAAGTCTATGATCGTTTTAAAGACTATGTTACCTTTTTAAATGATAATTTTAGCAAGAAGAATCATACTTTAAGCGGTTTTGGAATTAATCCAAATTATAGGGTTAATAATACGGAATTTTTCCCACAAGAACGCTATAGAGCACTTGGTCGTTATTTAGCTAAATCAGCTGATTGGGATGCTCCTTTTGAATTCCACCATTATCCAGCTTACGGAACCTTTGCCAGTGCCTCACAAGTTCAATTAGACATAAATAAAGAGAATTTAGTTGATTCTATGAACTATTTCTCAGAACTTGAACCTTATTGTGCAATTCTATTTTCTAATTCGGTTTTGGATGACCAACCTGATTATAACTGTGGTAGAGATCTTCTTTATAACACGAGTACAATTGCATTAAGTCCTAATAATATTGGTTCTTATCCTGAACGATTTGAAACCATAGACGATATTGTTGATTATAAAATGAATGCAAGTCTGTTTATGGTAGAACGTGATGGAAAATTTATTATATTCAAACCAATTCCTCTGAAAGATTACTTTAATACTAAGGTTATTCAAGGTGAGGTTTATGATGGTGAAAAATTTGTTGAAACTGAATTTGAACCACAAGATTCAGACTTTCAGTTCTTTAGGACCTACAATTTTGAAGATTTAACTTTTAGAGGAACGATTGAATTTAGAGCTAATTGTAATCAACCATTCTGTAACTCTATGAGTGTCGCAGCCTTTTATCTAGGTCTTATTAGAAAATTTCCTGAATTAGGGGAGTTGTTAGAAGAAGATCCTTTAAGAGAAACAGGATATTCAGTTAAAGAATTAAGAAAGAGCTTCGTTAAAAACGATTGGAAAGAACATTTTAATAAAGAAAAAGTTCAAACCTTTTTAATTGAACTATTAAACTTAGCTAAAGAAGGTTTAATAGAAAGGGGTAATGGTGAGGAAATATTCCTGGAACCCCTATTCTATCGTGCTGAAAATCTTATTAATCCTGCAGAGTTTTTAAATGAAAACTTTGAGGGGAATGAAGAATTAATTATAAAGAAATTCGCCGATTTCGACGAAGTAAATCCATTAGTTCTAAATTAGTAACCACCGTAGTAATCCTGGTCGTTGTCTTTAGGATTACTCAGAACTAGTACCCATATAGGTACCATAAATGGGAAGAGAACTCCTAAAACCAGATATAAAAATGCTTTGTCTGGATCAACTATCTTATAAAAACAGTTAAATACCATCTGATAATAAATATAGGTAATTAGCAGAAATATAAGATAAATTACAAAAGTAACTAAATTAAGACGAATAAACATCGGAATTATCACAATTAGGATTTGAGTAATCAAGAGGATGATTCCGGTGTTTTTATATTTAAATTTAGGTTGAACAATTTCTCCAAGTAGATAAAATTGTACAAACGGAATCCATGCTAGCCAGACATTCTTAACTTCCTCTTTTTTTGCAACTCTATAAAATCCAATAGCATAAAATATAAACCATAATACACTTACAATTATTACAGTTAAAACTGAAGTATTAAAAAATAGTGATACCGACGAAAGAGAAGTATTACTTGTCATTTTCTAAAATATTGTTTTCTATTAAAATTTCCTCAATACAACTTCCAATGCTACTACTAGGATTTTCCCAGTAAAAGTGGTAATTATGACGGTTTACTTCGCAGTAATTATTAAGTTCATTATGCCTTTTAATCTCTTTTTCTCGATTAATAGCATGAATAACGTCATCTAGAGAAAGTTGTTTAAGTAAAGATATTATATTCTTTTTCCGTTTAAAATCCTGAGTTCCTCTTAAATTTAAATTAAAAACTTTCTCAAGGTCTCTGAAGTAATTTTTCCGATGATAACTACTTGAATAGGCATCAGTTTTATGAAGTAGTAGCCAAAGCTCAAACGATTGGTTTGAATAACCGAGTTTATATTCAAGAATTCTTGGATCTTGGGAAGCTTTGTAAAGTTTGTCAATAATATCTAAAAAGTGATTTTTATGATATTCACTTAAGCTTTCCATATCGCAGAAGTGATAAACAACTACAGATTTATTTATTGGAAGAGTTTTTAAGCGTTTTTGAACAGAATTCGTTACTAGGATATCAAATTTAACTGGAATAGATGCTTTATTACTTTGATTAATCTGCATTTCTAGCCATCGTAGATATTCTCTTTCTGTTTCGCCTTCAACAGTAAAATAATAAATTTTCTTATTCATAATCGCTTCCCATATAAAACTGTAGTTCATTTTAACAGCTTTAAGCTGAATCGACTAATTGAACATAAGAAAAGAGCTACTTTAATGGATAGTAGCTCTATGTTATTTGAAAATTTGTAAGATGGTACTTTGTTTGTAAAATTTAAGATTTTTTTGTGAAAGCTGTTTCTGAATCACCTAGATCCTGTGTAGTGAGATTAGGATAATTAAAATCTAGTGCCATTAAGACCGTATTGTTTGGATCTAGGATCTTCACAGTATCGCCATCCATAATAAAATTGGAAGTTTCTGAAGTTTCATCTTCATTTTCAATTTGACTTACTTGTTCCACTTGACCATTATCATTAAAAGTGAGTGAATAACGAATAAGACCATTTGGTAAACCTTCGGTCGCCTCCCAATTCCCCAATAGTTCAGAAGGAATGTCGGTACTGTTAATATCCTCCTGGATGTACCCTATATCCGAATCTTCAACATTATTACTCGTACTATTTGTACATCCAGTGAGGATTATTGTTAAAATCATTACTAGTGTTGTGATAATTACTTTTCTATAATCCATGAATCCATTTTAGACTAATAGGATTAATGAAATCAATCAGGATTTTCTCCTCTTCATATAGACAATTCCTAATATAATTAGTGAAGCAAAACAAATAATTATCAAGAAATCAACAGGAGAAGAATTTAACCCTGTCTCTGGATTGTTACTAGCAGGATTATCAGCGGAATTTGGGCTGCTGTTATTTGTAACCCTGTTAGGAGTTTCGTTATTGTTACTTAAACTGACATTATTAGTAATAGCCGGATTATTATTTTCAGTTGCCACGGCCGGTGTGACAACATTTTTTTCAACTAAAACAGAATTTGAGTATTCTATAGGTAGTCCATCCTGTTCTAATTGAGCTGTATTATTCCAACTCGAGATCTGATTTGAATCTGGAATTGTACATTTAAAAGATAAGACTACTCTTTGTAAAGGAGCTAACTGGTTTATTTTCCAAGTTATTTCGTTTTGACCTTTTACTCCATTGTTCGAAATGGAGCCAGATTCCACGAGTAAACCATTTGGGATTGGATCAGTTACGGTAATATTATATTCATCAAAGTTTGAATTATTGGCTACTGTTATATAGTAGGTAACTGTTTCCCCTGAGTTTACTCCAAGCTTGTTGTAAGTAGGAGTTGGGCTTGAATCAGTAGCTTGTTGTTTTGAAATGGACAGATTAGCCTCCGTTTTTTCGACCTTTACATTGTTGGAAGGTACGGGTGTTGGATCAGTTGAATGGCTAACAAAAGCCGTATTGATCCAACTTTTAGCCGGCGTTTCATTTGGGATGACAACTTGGAAGTTTAAAAGTTTGCTGTCACCTGGATCCAAATGATCTAATGTCCAAGAAACTCTATTATTTTCGACTTTTCCATTATCAGAAATTGTATTATTTTGAATTACAAAGTCTGATGGAACGTCATCATAAACATAAACATCTTTAGCTGGACCAGTTCCATTATTCCTTACTCTAAATTGATACTGGATTACCTTATCACCTCCTTTCATATAACGGATATCAGTTGTACTCGGTACTTCCCCTTCAGATGCCTGATACTTTTCAACACTTAATTGTGGGTAGACAAGTTTGGCTACAACGGTATTCGATGTTTCTTGATGCGTTCCTGTCTCTGTTTCATAACTTATATTAAAATTATTCTCAAATACAGGAACTGTGTTATCAATTACGAATGCCTGGTAAGTTAAAGTAACTGTAGAGTGTGCTTTAACATTTATTCTCCAGTTAAGAACACCATTGATTAAGACACCACCATTAGAGATTGAATTGTTTAGGACTTGAAGACCTCTTGGGATAGTATCAGTTACTAAAACATTATTCGCATCACTCGAAGTAGCATTTGCTATTTCGAGAGAGTATGATATAATGTTCCGAGCATTAACTGTGAGACTATCTTTTGTAAGTAAATTTTCTCCAATCGAATGGTACTTTGTTATTAAAAGTTTTATCTCTCTCACAGTTAATGCTATTTTTCCGTTATTTCCGAGATAATTAATAACTTCTGGCCTATCCTGGGTTGTATCAATACTTGGCATAATTCTTAATTCTGAGGTTTGGGTTAGATTATTTACTTTATTTGTTTGATAATTTCTAAGATTTCCGATGCAATTACTTCCATTTTTTAACATTAGAGTTCCTTCACTTTCTTCAAGACTGCTTGGATGATTTAGTAAATCCTGTCCAGCAATACTTTCAATATTTTCACCTTTTAAATTATTTAATCCTGATTTGTAATAGTATGGTTTTTGAACGTAGTACATATTAGCTCCATTTAATTGTCCAATTTGACTTAATGGAGTATCTATTGCATTTCTCGTAGCACTGAAGTGTTCAAATATAGGGAAATCTTCCTGAGCTATATAGAATGGATTATCTGTATCTGGAATAAAGTCAGATTCAGCATTGTAAGTATTAGATTGGGAGTCTCCATCATATTTAGTTGTAAAAAAGTCGACTTCTTCTCCATGCTGATGCTTTTCTAGATAATCTTTATCAATCATTTCAAGATTAAGTGAATTATCATCATTTCTGATTCCATCTCTAAGATTTACTCCATATATGAATCGGATTGGGAGTGCATTAACCGATGTGCGGTTATCATAAACAGAAGTTATTTCCTCATATTCTTCTTTACCGGCTTCTTTATTTAAATCAACTGAGGTTTTTAAGATAGGTAGAGCCTGAGTTGGTAGACTAATTTTTAGTTCCTGATTAGAGTCTGGTTTAGTAATAACTTGCAGTTTGATATCTTTTAGATTAAAGCTAATAGGATTTGAGTAGCTGCTATTAACAATTTTAGAGTCGTTTCCTGATATATTTACTGGAACATAAGTGTCAACTTGGTTTGATCCTTCATTTTGGCTGTTAATCTTTTTGAAGTTGTATTCTGAACCAAATAAGATCATCTTTTTTAAATTGACTTGCATATAGTCTCCGATTGTTTCGTGGAAAGAGACTGATCCAGTTTCGCCAAGACTGTTATTAAGATTGTCATCAACAGGTTCGAATTCTGTTTCAAAGAAAGTATCCAAAATATCATTTAAAACTTCACTTTGTTCTGTCAAAGGTACTTCTTCAACAGTATCAAGAAGATTTAGAGAATCCAGAAAGTCTGACATTTTAACGTCACTTGGAAGAGTTCCGATTTTAATACTATCTTTAAGAGTAACTTCACCTTTAGTCTGCCATTCTTGAAAAGCTTGACGACAAGATTCTAGAGTTTCATTTGTAATAGGGGTTTTACTAAATAGATAATTGTCTTTATTGCTAAGACCATCAATTCTTTCTTTTGAGGTGTCTTCGGTACTAAAATCATTTATTAAATTGATTATTTCAACAGGAGATTTATACATAGCATTAACCTTTGCTTTATAATAAGCAGAATTCATTAATGTTTGAAGAATTAATACTTTTGAATCTCCTTGTTCGTGTAACGTTTCTGTGTGGGCATCAAAGCAGGATTCATAAGAAACGGTAAATACACCATCACTTAACATGATTAATTTTGGCTTATTCGTTGACTGGCTCCCAGATTTATTGTTAAGAAATTGATTGAAACTTTCAGTATAGGCAGCTTGGAAATTAGTTTTTCCATCTAAAGTATTTTTAGTTTTTCCAAAAGTTTCATTTTTAGTTACTCCCTTAGAGTTTTTATAGTTAACTTTAATCTCATTTTCATAAGTGAATCCGTCTATTTTACTCTGAGTAACTTCAATAAATGATTTGTTATCAACTTTTGAAATGTTATCAAGCGGAATGGCTGTAACAGCTTTAGAGGCAAAAACAACTAAACTAATTTTATTTTTATCACTGATACTAGTAACTCTTTCAAATAGACTGTTAAGTGTATCAGCCATTTCATCCAACTTGGTTGGTTTACGTTTTAAAGTTGGGTCTACTTTAGAATTTGAATCTACAGGTTCTGCCATTGAATAGGATAGATCCAGTGCTATAACCAGATCAATCGGAGTTTCAACTGTTCCGTTTATTTCCGAATTGCTTCCTAAAGCAGAGTAGACTTCAACAAAATCGTCATCGAAGGTGACTTTTTTACCATCGATATTAAACGAATTGGTTCCTTTGCCATTATTGGCAATAACTGATTTATCCGTCCAAACTTCCCCAGACAGTTTACTTGAACTGTTACTTTCTCTTAATTCATTCTGATAACTGTCATAAGTTACCGGATCACTAATTCCATTTACTTCAGCTGCTAATGTAGGTTGAGCTGTTAATAGACATAAAACTAAAAACAGAAGAGTAAATAATTTTTTCATTTTAGATCCTTTCAATATTTTATTTTTGCTGGAGAGCTCCAGCGAAGAGACTGTTACGTGAGTTAAAGCAGGCCTGCAAGGACACAGCACAGTATATAAATTTGAGCGGCTGGACCTTTACTCATGGGAAATATTTTAGACAATTTTTACAAATCTGAAAAGTTCATTAAAAGTAGTGAAGGTGCCGGTATTTAGAAATTCGAAACGAAATTGACGAATTAAGAAATTCTCATATACGCATTTTGATAATCATTCCAAAAATCCAAGGTGCTTTTTTAATATATCCTTTTGTCTCCTGGAATTTTGAAAAGTTAGAATTTTAATTTGACTTTTAACAGTTAAACTATACAATAAAATCTATAGTCTATTGCGAAACGTTATATCTATCTTAATATTTTGTTGCTTATTTCTGAGATCATTTAAGAAAAAATTGGAATAATTTTGTGACCAATCATAATTTTAAATGAAAAACTTTTGAAAATATCAGAACAAGCTTTTTAGATTTAATTTATATAGGAAAAATATAATGAGAGGCTCTTTTTTTAACGCAACAATTTCTGGGATAATTAAAAAGATGCCAGTAAAATTAATAGCAAAAAGTGATTTGAAATTGAGAAATGCTAGTAAAAATGGCCAATTGTAGTAGACGAATAAGCATAAATGAGTAGTAAAAAAATCAAAAATAAATGGAGACAAACAAAACTTGTTTCGTGCTTAAGATATAGAAACTTAGAGAAAAAATAATATAAGTAAATAAAAAGCTATAAAAATAAGCATAAAAAAGGATATAAAATGGCATAAAAAAGTTAGAATTTTTACAAAATTTTTACTAAAACGGGTCTTTCTTCCCAGTTAAATTAACTCTACACGGGTTCATTTTTAATTAGTTGTAGATACGTTCTTATTTCAATAAATCGCTTCTACTGCTAAATAATTTATTTGTCCTAAAATAAGCTATAGTATAAAATTTGTAGTTATCGGAAAAATGAAGGAAAAATGGTTAAAAGGGCAGTAAATCCCGGATAACTAGAGAATTAATCACAAAAGATACTATGTTAGATATTAGAGAAATCAGGGAAAATCCTGAAGAAGTAATAGCAAAATTAAACAGTAGAAATGCTGATTACAGCAGTGATATTAATGAAATTTTAGAACTGGATAAAAAAAGACGAGATATTATCCAGGAAGTTGAAGCTCAGAAAGCTCAACAAAATAAAAGCAGTAAGGAGATCGGTAAGTTAAAAAGAGAGGGTAAGGACTGTAGTGATATTTTTAAGCAGTTAAAAGAACTCTCAAATTCGATTAAGAGTAAAGATGAAGAGTTAAGAACCATTCAAAAAGAGCTTAACTCTAAAATACTAGAACTCCCGAATCTACCTAATGAATCTGTTCCTGTAGGAGTTGATGAAACGGACAACGTTGAAGTTAGAAGATGGGGAACCCCAAGAGAGTTTGATTTTGACATAAAAGCGCATTGGGATTTAGGTAAAGATCTTGATATTTTAGATTTTGAAAGAGCCAGTAAACTTGCCGGATCACGCTTTTCAATGTTTAAAGGGAAAGGTGCCCAGTTAGAAAGAGCTCTGGTGAATTTTATGTTAGCTAAACACACTGGTGAGCACGGTTATGAAGAGATCTCTACTCCATTTATGGTAAATAGAGAAACGATGACCGGAACAGGACAGCTTCCAAAATTTGAAGAAGATGCATTTCATCTAGAAAAAGAAGATTTCTTCCTAGTTCCAACGGCAGAAGTACCTGTAACTAACCTATACCGTGATGAAGTGATTGATTTTGATTCATTACCATTAAAATATACAGCTTATACCCCATGTTTTAGAGAAGAAGCTGGTTCTGCTGGCAGAGA
>CANQOZ010000016.1 GCA_947625585.1 uncultured Eubacteriaceae bacterium | reverse complement strand
AACTACGGCTACGGTGTTCAGAGTTTATAAAACCATCCGATAACATCGACGAAGGCTACTTACAGGGGAGACCCTGCTTTAACAGGTTATTATGAAAAAAACAATAAATTGGTATACGTTATCTCAAAAAGCGGAAAGCCGCTAGATCCAACAAGACGATGCGGGAAAGTCAGATGTTTATTAAAAGAAGGAAAGGCTAAAGTCGTTCATAGAGAGCCATTTACAATACAACTGCTCTACGAAACAACCGAATTTACGAGAGACTTTACAATGGGAGTCGATCCCGGCTATAAGACAATTGGAATTAGTGTCTCAGATCAAAATGAAGAAGTCTACGCTTCTGAGACTGAGATTAGAACGGATATTCCAAAGAAACTCTCTGAAAGAAGAGAGTTAAGGAGAGCTCAGACGGACTACGAAATGTATGGGTTCCGTTTAAACGTCAAGGTTCTCTTTAACGATCAGGTCTGTTTTGTTGCCAGCAGAAGAAGGTCTGGTCATTTTAGGTTGAAATCATTAAATAGTTCCTTTAACCAGGATAATATCTCTTATAAAAAATGTTTATTATTTTAGAAATAAAAGTATATCTTGTGAAATCACATAAAAAAGTACTAAATCCCGAAATATTTGACAAAATAATGATAGCTTTTATTTTTTTATTAATTCACCAAAAAGTAAAAATAAACCGTTTTCGTCTTATTCAAATTGGTAGACAAGAACTCGAAAGTCACTTAAAATTATTATTTTGAAATTAAGTAAGAAATAAAATTGTTAAATTTTTATTTATTTCAAGCTTTTCAGAAGTAGTTTAAAAGTTTCGAGATCGTTTAAATGTATCTATTTCGTAACATTTCTTAAAAATATAGGTTTATAACATATAAAATATTATAATATTATTTGTTATCTGTCGTTTTGGTGAGAGAATGGAAGCGAAACATTATTCAGTTTTATTAAATGAAAGTATAGAAAATCTAAATATAGAGCCTGATGGAGTCTATGTTGATGCAACAATGGGTGGTGGCGGTCATTCTGAGGAAATCTGCAAAAGATTATCTGATAAAGGTACATTTATTGGAATCGATCAGGATCAGTACGCTCAAGATTATGCTAGAAAGCGTTTAGAAAAATACAACTGTAATAAAATCTTTATTAAAAACAACTTTAGTAATTTAGAAGAAGAATTAACCAAAAACGGAATTAAGAAAATAGACGGAATAGTCTACGATTTGGGTGTTTCTTCCTTTCAATTAGATCAAGAGGAAAGGGGATTTTCTTACCATAACAATGGACCTCTTGATATGCGAATGGACCAGGAAGCCGAATTAACAGCAGAAGACGTTGTTAATACTTATCCAAAAGAAGAATTAATAAAGATTTTACGTGAATACGGGGAAGAACGTTTTGCGAATAGAATTGTTAATAATATTATCAATCAAAGAAAAGAACAAACGATTAAAACAACTCAAGAGTTAAGCGAACTTATAAAACGTTCCTATCCGCCAAAGCAAAGATTTAAAGGAAAGCATCCAGCTAGGAAAACATTTCAAGCTCTTAGAATAGAAGTAAATAAAGAATTATCAATTTTACCCAACTCATTTGAACAAGCTGTCAAGTTATTAAAGACAGGTGGTAGATTCGTAGTTATTACTTTCCATTCATTAGAAGATAGGATAACAAAACAATTTATTAGAAAACAAGAAAACCCATGCGAATGTCCACCGGATATCCCAGTGTGCGTTTGCGGTAAAAAACCAACGTTAAAACGGGTAAACAGGAAACCGATCCTGCCTACTCAAGAAGAACTAAATGAAAATAATCGTTCTAGAAGTGCCAAACTGAGAGTAGCAGAAAAGTTATGAACACTACCGTTAAAAAAAGATCAAAAAAGGGCAAAACAGTAAAATCATCCGGCAAAGTTAAATTACATCCGGTCGCTATTATATTGTTAGCCCTTTTTCTAATAATGTTGATTCTACTTGGTATTCATAATATAAATGTTCAGTTAAATGAAGAAGTGCGAGTTCTGCAGGAACAATTAAATCAAGTTAATTCTGAAATAGATTCGAAAAATGGACAGATTATGAGTAACGCTGATTTAAAGACTGTAGAAGCTCAGGCAAGAGCTTTAGGAATGACAGAAGCTCAACCGCAACAGTTTATATATGAAGCAGCCGCCAAAAAACAAACTGTAATTTCAAGCTCTCCTGTTGGTTTAAATGACTATTTAAGTTTTTACAAACAGGTTAGAAGAGAAGGTTTATGGCCACAAGGACAGTAATATGACGGGACAAATAGGAAAAACAACTCGTAAAAAATATAGAAGGAAAAAAAAGAAAACACTAAGTCCAACGATACGGACAGTTTTAGTTCTAGCATTTATTACATTTCTATTTCTAATACTCATAGGGAAACTAATACTAATGTTTACTTTAGATAGAGCAGAAACTTCAGCTGAACAGATTGATCAATTAGTTGAAGAAGTCCAGATTCCAGCACAGCGAGGGAATATCTATGATAGAAATGGAAATCTATTAGTTCAAGATTCTAGTGCAAAATCGGTTAACTTAATTCCTAAATCAGTCAAAGAACCAGAAAAAGTTTCAAGAGAATTATCACAAGCATTAGGAGTAGAATATGATAAAGTTTATGCTATTGCTACGAGACTAGAAAACGACAAAGTTCAAATCTCCGATAATGTTGTTGGAAAAAATACTGATAATTTACTAAAGACTTTAAACAATAATGAAGCTTATATAATTGAAAATAATGGTTTTTATGTAAGACCTGAAAAGGTAATAAGTCCTGATAGTGATGCTAAAGCAATAGCAATAGCTCTTGATCTAAACGAAGATACTGTAAAAGAGCATTTAACAGCTAGAGAAAATACAACTCAATTAGTAAAAGGTAAAGTAGATAACCAACTTGCTGCTTCTATACAAGATAAATTATCAATTAAAAATGAAGATGGTGAAGTTGAAAGTACGAATGGTGTTGAACTAATTGAAGATAAAAAGAGATATTATACAAACGGGAATTTTGCAAGCTATATTTTAGGATTCACTGGTCAAGACCATGAAGGTTTATATGGTGTTGAAAAAACATTTGATGAAACACTAAGTGGAACTAAAGGAATTGTTTATTATCAAAAAGATGCTCAGGGTAATATTATTAATTCTCAAACAAAAACAATTCAAGATAGCGTAAAAGGTGAGGATTTAACACTTTCAATTGATTCAAGCGTTCAAAGTGCGACTGAAAAAGCTCTAGAAAATACTGTTAATGAATGGCAAGCAAAAGAAGGCATTGCAATTGTTATGAAAGTGAAAACCGGAGAAGTTGTCGCTATGGCATCAAAACCAGATTATGATTTAAACGATCCTTATAGCATTTCTGACCAGTATTCTCAAAAACACTCAGATGATTTTGCTGGAAAACAGGAGTCTGAAAAAGAAGCTTTAATGTGGCAAAATCCAGCAGTTAGTTTTATCTATGAACCAGGTTCTACTTTTAAACCAATCACAGTATCAACTGCATTAGAAGAAGGTGCAATTACTCCTGAAAGTACCTTTAACTGTACAGGGAGCATAAATATTCAAGGTACTATTGTTGGATGTACTGGAGTTCATGGAATTCAAAATATAGCACAAATATTAGAAAATTCCTGTAACCCTGGACTGGTTCAGATCATCAATGGTGTACATCCTTATGATTTTTATAAATATGTTTATAATTTTGGTTTTGGACAAAAGACTGGAATTCAATTAACAGGAGAAGAAGCCGGAATTGTTAATCGTTTCTTCCAAGATGATGGTTCGATAAACCTAGTAGATTACGGAACATTCTCATTTGGTCAGGGTGTAGCAACAACCCCAATTCAAATAATTACTTCACTTAGTGCTGTGGTCAATAATGGTAATTATGTTAAACCAACTATCTTAAAAAGTGATGGAGATGAAAGTCCTAAACAGATAATTTCTGATTCAACATCAGCTACTTTAAGAGAAGAAATGCAAGGGGTTTTAGCAAGTAAACCAAGTCTGGCTGAAATGGCTGGTCAGTATACTATGGGTGGTAAAACAGGTACAGCTGAAAAATTTATTAATGGAGAATATACATTAGCTCGATGCGTTACGTCATTCTTCTGTTTTTCACCTGTTGAAGATCCTGAATATTGTGCGATGGTAATTTTAGATGAACCTAAAAAAGAAGGAGCTTCAGGGGCAGCTTCAGCCGCTCCAACGGCAATTAATATCTTAAAACAGGCACTTATTTATTCCGGATCAAATCCTGATGAAACTCAACAGACAAAAATCTTTATTCCTGACTGTGTTGGTCTAGATAAGGATCAAATAGAACAAGTATTAACAGATCGTGGAATTAAGCATAGTTTCAATCAGTCCGGAGAAGGTAATATAGTAATTAATCAAAGTATTCCAGCTCAAAGTGAATATTCTCCAGAATCTGAGTTAGTATTAACAGTAGGTGAACAAGTTCCACAAGAAAATACTACAATACCAGATTTTACTGGCTTAACTGTTCAAAATGTTAATGAAAAAACAAAAGAACTTGGAATTAAGTTAGAGATACAAGGAAGTGGATTTGCTGCAGCTCAATCTGTGCCACCAGGAACTCCTATAGAAAAAGGAAGTTCTATAACAGTTAGATTTGAATAATAAATAAAGAGGTGAAAGCCTCTTTTTTTATCAGATTAGGCTCAATATTGTTATAATATTTTAAAATTGAGAATATTTTGGTGCTACATGAAAGAAATTCCCATAAATAGATTAGAAGAAGTTCTTGGCGGTCGTATGTTGACTCAACAATGCGATGGATCAATAAACGATGCAGTTATTGATTCTCGTAAGGTGACTGAAGGGAAATTATTTATTCCTATTAAGGGTCCACGTTTTGATGGCCATGATTTTATAAAAGAAGCTATTGATAATGGTGCAAGTGCTATTATTAGCGAAAAAAGTCCTGAAGAGTTAGATATTAATATTGAAGATTTAAATGATAAAGGAACAGCTTTTATTAAAATCAACTCAGCAGTCAGGGCAATGAGGAGACTTGCAGCATTTAATAGAGATCGTGCTGGTATTCCTATTATTGCATTAACCGGTTCTAGCGGTAAAACTACTACAAAGGATTTAATTGCATCCGTTCTAAGCCAAAGATTTAATGTTTATAAAACCAAGGGTAACTTAAATAATATTTATGGTGTTCCTCTTACTATCATTGGAATAGAACCTGAAAATGAAATAGCAGTTATTGAAATGGGTATGGAAGGAATCGGTGAAATAGCTCAATCAATACGTTTTGTTAAACCACAGATTTCTGTAATAACTAATATTGGTCAGGCTCATTTACAAGAATTAAAAACTAAAGAAAATATTTTAAAAGCTAAATCTGAAATATTATCCACTTTAGGTGGACAGGATACTGCAATCCTAAATGGTGATGATGAAGTATTAAATACAATTGAACCTACTCCATTTAAAATAATGCGTTATGGTTTACACAATAATGGACTTAATTTAAAAGCTACAAATTATAGTTCTAATAAAGATGGAGTTCAATTTGACATTGGTGAAGAACATTATCATTTTAGGTTTCCAGGTGAACATAATATTTACAATGCTCTTTGTGCAATTGGAATTGCTAAAATGTTCGGATTAGATCAAGAGGAAATTCAAAACGGTTTAGATAAATTCGAACCTTCAGATCATCGATTAAACTACATTAAAAATAATGGATATTTAATTATAGATGATTCTTATAATGCAAATCCAGAATCGATGAAAGCGGCTTTGAGTGCTCTACATTCATATGGAGAAGTAGAAGAGGGAGAACAAAAACCACGTCTAATTGCTGTCTTAGGCGATATGTTAGAACTAGGTGATAGTTCTCTAAATTCTCATTTAGAAGTAGGTGAAGAAGCAGCAAGACAAGCAGATTATCTAATTGGTATTGGTGAAAATGCTCAAAACATCATTCGTGGTGCAATAAAAGTAAGAGCTGGAATGAGAGGCCAATATTTTAAAAATAATAAAGAAGCTGCTAATTTCTTAAAGCAATTCTTAAAACCTGGTGATATTGCTCTATTTAAAGCTTCGAGAGGAATGCATTTTGAGGAAATCGTAAAAGAGTTAGTAGAATCTGAAGATGAATAATATACAGCTTTCGATATTAGCCTTACTTCTGTCTTTTACAATCGTTTGGTTTTTAACACCGCACATAATTCCAGTTTTACATAAATTAAAGTTCGGACAAGAAATAAGGGAAGAAGGACCGCAGAGTCACCTTGCTAAAGCAGGAACTCCAACTATGGGTGGATTGGTAATTCAAATAGGGATTATCTTAAGTACTTTAATAGTTGGGTTTTTCTTCCATGCAATCGATTGGTTTGGAGTCGTTTTAGTTCTAGTTTATGGTGTAATTGGATTCGTCGATGACTATATTAAAGTCAGTCAAAAACATAATGAAGGATTAACAGTTAGACAGAAATTAGTTCTACAGGTAGTAACAGCTGCTGTTTTCGCTTTTTGGGCTTATACAAGTAATAGAATTGGTCCGGAAATGAGTATTCCTTTTTTTGGATTAGTTAATTTTGGATTTTTATATGTCATTATTACTTTTATTGCAATAGTTGCGATTACTAATGCTGTTAATCTTTGTGATGGATTAGATGGATTGTGTTCTGGAGTTACAAGTATTGTAACTTTCTTTTTTTTATTTGTTAGCATTCATATAGCGGATATCCATAGTGCAATTTTTGCAGCTGCAGTTATTGGTAGTTGTCTGGGTTTTCTTCGTTATAATGTAAATCCTGCACATTTATTCATGGGCGATACCGGATCACTTGCACTTGGAGGAGCCATTGTTGCAATGGCAATTGAAACAAAAACGGAAATCTTATTTTTAATTGCTGGGTTCATATATGTTTTAGAAGCTCTATCAGTAGTCATCCAAGTATCTTACTTTAAAGTAACTCATGGTAAAAGAGTTTTTAGGATGACACCAATACATCATCATTTTGAACTAGGTGGTTGGAAAGAGACTAAAGTTGTTACTATATTTTGGATATGGTCAACTCTTTGTGTTTGTTTGGCTATCTTCTTATATTTATTCAATTAGAAATGAAAAAAATATTAGTAATTGGTGCTGCTCGTAGTGGTATTGCTGCGACAAAGTTATTATTAAAGAATGGTTATAACGTAATTCTTACTGATACCAAAAATAAAGAAGAAATTTTAAATAATTTTCCTGAACTTAATGATTTAGAAGAAAATCATAGTAAAAGCTTAGAATTAATTTTAGGCGAACAAGTTAATCCAGATGTTTTGGATGAAATTGATACCATTGTAATTAGTCCAGGGATTCCAGAAACAATTCCAATAATTGTCGAAGCAGATAAAAGGAATCTTCCGGTTTTATCTGAGTTAGAAATAGCTTATGAATTAAGTCATACTCCATTTTTAGCTATAACAGGAACAAATGGTAAGACTACTACAACTACTTTAACTGGAGAAATTTTTGAAGAAGCAGATTTAAACACTTATGTTGTTGGAAATATTGGTGAAGCAATTAGTAATTACGTCACAAAGGCTAATGAAGATAGTGTTTTTATAGCTGAAGTAGGAAGTTTTCAATTAGATAGAACGAAGGACTTTAAACCAAAAGGTGCTGTTATCCTAAACATAACACCGGATCATCTTGATCGTCATAAAACAATGGAAAATTATATTAATGCTAAAGCTAAAATTTTTGCAAATCAGAATGATGATGATTATCTTATATTAAATATTGATGATCCAATTGTTAAAAAACTCACAGATAATCAAGATGTTAATCATTATTGGTTAAGTACCGAAGGGAAAGTCGATAATGGAGCTTATTATGAAAACGGTGTCCTATACTTAAATGTAAACGGGGAAGCTCTACAGATTTTGAACAAAGATGAACTAGGAATTAAAGGAATTCATAACATTCAAAATGCACTGGCTGCTGCTTTATTAGCTTATCTTTATGGAATAGACTTAGAAGTTATTCAAAAGGTTCTAAAAGAATTTAAAGGAGTAGAGCACCGTCAAGAATTTGTAACACAAAAGGATGGTGTTCGCTATATTAATGATTCTAAGGGAACTAACACAGATGCAAGTATTATAGCTTTAAATGCTATGGAGACTCCTACAATTCTTATTGCAGGTGGTTATGACAAAAAAGAGGATTACGATAAGTTCTCTAAAAAAATAAAAGAAGTAGCCAAGGAAGTAATTCTTCTTGGCCAAACAAAGGAAGATATAAAAAAATCTTTAGAAGAAAACGGCTATAACGACTACAAATTAGTAGATTCGTTTGAAGAAGCGGTTGAATTAGCTATGGAAGATGCAGTTGTAGGTGATACTGTTTTATTATCACCTGCATGTGCTAGTTGGGATATGTTTGACAATTACGAAACTCGTGGAAAATTGTTTAAAAAACTTGTATTGGAAAAGTAAGATATGAACAAAAACCAAGCCAGGAGAAGTGAAGTAAAAACTAGAGGGAAACTAGGTAAAATAGATAGACCTTTCCTATTAACTTTAATGATTTTAATAGGAATAGGTTTATTAATGGTTTATAGTGCAAGCATGTATTCGATGACTGCTAATGGTCAGACAGGTTACAGTCAGTTTTTACATCAAAGTTTCTATATTTTAATAGGACTCGTGATCATGTTTACGCTAAGTTATTTTAATTACCAGAATTATCTTAAAAAGCAAATATACGTTGGCTTCTATGTTTTCACACTAATCCTGTTGATCTTGGCTCTAATACCCGGTATTGGTGTTTCAGTAAATGGTGCAAGAAGATGGTTAAGTATAGGAGTGACTTTCCAACCCTCTGAAATAGCTAAAATGGCGGGTGTTATTTATATTTCGGCGACTGTTACAAAGCATAAGGAGCTTACTAATACTCCATTCGGATTAAATGAAGGAACCAAAAAACTATGGTTATACTGTTTTGTGGAAATCGGTTTGTATTTTGCTCTTATAGCTGTAGAACCATCACTTAGTGCTTCACTGGCAGTTGGAATAGCTATGTTTGCTTCCCTTTGGTATGGTGGCGTTTATTTAAAACAATTTTTACCATTTTTTGTTGGGGGTGGAACGGCACTCGCCTTTTTGTTATTTGCTGATTGGCGAATAACAAGAATACTTTCGTTCTTTGGTCAGAGCGATACAAATTATCAAATTAGTCAATCCCTTTTAGCTTTTGGTAGTGGCGGATTATTTGGGGTTGGACTTGGCAATGGCAAACAAAAATTATTATTTCTACCAGAAATTCAAAATGACTTCATTTTTGCAAATATCGGGGAAGAACTTGGCTTAGTTGGCTGTATTGTAGTACTTTTGTTGTATTTTTACCTTATTTATAGAGGTTTTCAGATTGGAAACCATTGCAGTAATAAATTTGGACGACTATATACACTGAGCATTATGACATTACTTGGATTTCAAGTATTTGTAAATATTGGTGTAGCTACTAGTACAATTCCTGTAACAGGTATGGCTCTACCATTTATAAGTTATGGTGGAACTTCTATCGTTATTTTACTTGCAATGATTGGACCAATATTAAATATTTCTAGAACAGTAACCCTTAAGAAACATAGCAGGAACAGAAATGAAAATACTAATGGCCGCCGGAGGAACAGGAGGGCATATATATCCAGGAATCGCAATATCCGATCAGTTAAAGAAAACATTCAATAATCCAGATATAATATTTGTTGGATCTCATGTTGGAATGGAAAAGAATATTGTTCCTCAAAAAGGATATCCATTAAAATTATTACGTTCTAGAGGTTTTGAAAAGGGATTTTCAAGTGAAACTTTAGAAGCAGTTAAAGGAATTTTTGACAGTTGGATAGATTCTAGGAAACTATTAAAGCAGGAGAAGCCAGATTTGGTGATTGGTACGGGGGGATTTACAAGCGCAATGTTATTAATAGCTGCTAGTTTAAAAAAAATTCCAACCATGATCCATGAACAAAATGCTTATCCAGGTAGAAGCAATCGATTAACGAGTAAATTTGTTGACAAAATTGCTATTAGCTTTCCAGAAGCTGAAAAGTATTTTAATCCTAAAAAGACGTTTCTAGCTGGAAATCCAATTAGAAATGAATTTAAGGAATTAAATAGAGATAAAAGTAGAGAAAAATTAGGATTAAAATCAACAGATAAATTAGTTATTTTTATGGGCGGTTCCCAAGGAGCCGAAGCAATTAATCAAGCAGCCTTATACACAATTGAAAATTATAATGAACCGGATATTATTTATTATATTTTAGCCGGAAAAGATAATTATAAAACGCTAAAGGATAAAATTGATTCACTGGATATTGATAAATCTAGAATTAAGATTTTTGATTATTATAATGATATGTCTAATCTTCTAGCTGCAGGTGACTTAATCATTTCTCGTTCAGGAGCTATGAGTATAACGGAAATAGCAGCTTGCGGAATTCCATCGATCTTAATTCCGTTTCCAAATGCAGCTGGAGACCATCAAACTTTTAATGCTAAAGTGATTAGTGAGAATGGTGGTGGGGTTTTAATTCCAGAAAGTCAATTAACAGGTGAATTATTACTTAAAAATATTAAAAATATTTTAGAGAATCAAGACCGTTTAGGACAGATGAGAGCTAGGACATTAGAGAAGAAAATTTTAGATGCAGATGAACGGTTTTGCAACGAGGCCTATAATCTTGTCCAGAAAATTAAGAAGAACTGAGAAGAGAAAACAATTAAAGAAACGCAAGAGAAAGAGAATTTTTCATAACTTTGCTGTTGCTTTTATTGTTGTGGCTTTGATATGCGTTGTATCATATATGGCATTTATGTCTATTATGACTGGCGTTTTTAATATAAGTGAAATAGAAGTCACAGGAAATGAGATACTAACCAATGATCAGGTTATTAATGCTTCAGGAATAAGGGAAGGAGAAAATATTTTCCTTCTTGACTTAAATAAAATACGATATAATATTTCGGTAGCCTGTTCAGCAAATGAAATTTATATTCAAAAGGTACTGCCTAACAAAATTATTATTTCTATTGAGGAAACTCAACCTATTGGTGTAATTAATAATGAGAATAAAAATTATTACATTGATTCTAATGGGCAGTTGATGGAAACGACACAAGAATTGGGAAAAGACGATACTCCATTAATTTCAGGATTTAATGCATATAAATTTAATGATCCTGGTAAAAGAATTGTTGTTGATCCAGCTTATAAATTAGATGAAGTACTTAATATACTGCAATTATTTGAAAGTAATAATTTATTAGGTGAGCTTTCGGAAATTTCTCTCACAGATTCAAACGCTTACCGCATAATCACAAAAAATGGAGTGGTTTTTACGGTTAAAGATTTCAATAATCTTCAGGAATATTACAATTATGTTAGTACTGTAATTGAAAATAGAGAAACCAATCAAGACATTAATTTGATGGCTGGAAATAATCCTATTAAAAAGGCAAGATAAGATATTCCGAAAATGTAAATATTAATTAGAAATATAGAAAAAATTTCAATTAAAGTTTATACTATAAAAGCATTTATTAATCTGACAAAAAAATTAATTATAAAGAATTAAAGTAAACATTCCAAATATAAAAAGTAAAAAGTTTAAGGATTTAAGATATTATAGTTGATCAGTAGGAGGATTGAATTGATTGAATTAGATGGATATAACAGCAACTCAGCAAGAATAAGAGTAGTTGGAGTCGGTGGTGGCGGAAATAATGCTGTAAACAGAATGATAGAACAAGGCTTAAAGGGTGTTGACTTTATTGCCATGAATACAGACAGTCAAGCATTAGCGCTCACTTTAGCTGAAAAAAGATTACAGATAGGTGAAAAGACAACAAGCGGACTCGGTTGTGGAGGAAATCCTGAAATTGGTCAACAGTCAGCCGAAGAAAGTAAAGATGCAATCCAGGAATTAATAAAAGATACTGATTTATTGTTTATTACCGCAGGTATGGGCGGTGGAACTGGATCTGGTGCTGCACCAATAATAGCTAAGATTGCTCGTGAAATGGGAATCTTAACAATTGGCGTTGTAACAAAACCATTTAATTTTGAAGGAAAAGTCCGGATGCGGAATGCAACTATTGCTAGTGGATTCTTACAGGAAAACGTAGATGCATTAGTTACTATTCCAAATGATAAGTTGTTAAAAATGGCTGACAAGAATACATCGCTAAGGGATGCATTTAAGTTAGCAGATGATGTTTTACTACAAGGCGTTAAGAGCATTTCTGACTTAATAGCTATGCCTGGTTTAGTTAGCTTAGACTTTGCCGATGTTAGGACAATAATGCAAGATGCTGGACTCGCCCATATGGGAGTCGGATATGGTTCTGGTGAAAATAGAGCAGAAGAAGCAGCTGAACAAGCTATTAAGAGTCCGTTACTTGAAACTGAATTATATGGAGCAACAGGAGTTTTATTGAATATTACTGCTGGTGAAGATCTTTCATTATTTGAAGTTGATAGAGCTGCTACAATAGCTAGAGAAGCCTGTGATGACGATGCTAATGTTATCTTTGGTGCTACGATAGACGAGTCTTTAGGAGATAATATCCAGGTAACGGTTATTGCAACAGGATTCCTTCCTAAAGAACAATATGACGAAGCTAGAAGCCAGCAACAACATAGTAGAGATGATTCATCAAGACGAGAAGGTTCTGGAAGATCTGAAAGAGGATCAATTCCAATCCCAGATTTTTTAAGTCATAGAGACGATAATGAATGATAATTCATTAGATATAAAAATAACAGAAGGTGAGAGTAAACTTTCTGAGATTACTCGTTATGATGGTAGAATATTAGACTTTCATGTTGACAAAGTAAAATTACCAAACGGAAAAGAATCAGTCCGTGAAGTGGTTGATCATAAAGATGGAGCAGCAATACTTGCTCTAGATAAAGGTGAATTTATATTTGTTCAACAGTATAGGTATGCTTCTAGAAAAGTTGTGACTGAAATTCCAGCAGGCCTAATAGAAGATGGAGAATCTCCAAAAGAAACTGCTATAAGAGAATTACAAGAAGAAGTTAATTTAAAACCACTTAATATTAAGCAGATCTTAAAAATATTACCCTCACCAGGATTCACTGATGAAGAAACGAATATTTTCTTTGCTAGTGAATTTGAACAGCATTCACTCAAGGCAGATGACGATGAATTTATCCATATTCTGCGACTACCTGTTAAAGAAGTAGAGCAGTTATACAAAGATGGAAAATTTGAAGATGCTAAAACTGTAAGTGCCTTGGGTTATTACTTCAGTGAAATTAATAAGTGATCGTTAAGGCGGTCACTTTTTTTCTAGATTAAAGCTCTTTTAATATGAATAATTTTATTGATTCGGTATATCATTTTTCAGGACAAAATACTTTAGAGTTGGCTAAAGAATATGGAACTCCACTCTATGTTATTAGTCAAGACATAATAGAAAATCAGATTTCTAAATTAAAAGAATCATTTAAAGATTATCCAATGGAACCAAGAATCTATTTTGCAGGAAAAGCATTCACCAATAAAGGAATGGTTAAGCTTTTAGACAATTTAGGAATTAGACTTGATACTGTTAGTCTAGGTGAAATGGTAACTGCAAAAGAAGCTGGAATGTCTTTTGATAAATTGATTTTACATGGTAGCAATAAATCATTTGAAGAATTAGAATATGCTTTAAACGAGAATATTAACCTTATTGTAGTTGATTCTATAGAAGAGCTTGAATTATTAAATAATCTAGCTAAAAAATTAAATAAGAGACCAAAAATATTAATTAGGGTTAATCCTGGAGTAGAAGCCCATACAAATGACTTAATAAATACTAGTCGGATTGATTCAAAATTTGGTATCTCTGTAAATGAAACTAAGGATATTATTAATTCAATTGAAAAATATCCTAATATTGAGCTAAAAGGATTTCACTTTCATATAGGGAGTCAAATAACAGAAGCTACGCCTTATTTACAAGCTTTAGATAAGGTTATTGAACTTTATAAATTAGCGCTTGAAAATGGTCTAGATTCAGTTGATGAGTTAGATATTGGCGGTGGTTTTGGAATTCAATACGTTGATACAGATATTGAATTTGATCCAATTAAATCAATTAAACAAATTTTAACTATAATCCAAGATTATTGCGAGAGTAATAAATTACCGATACCACTAGTTTCCATTGAACCGGGACGTTATATTGTAGGACCAGCAGGAATAACTCTTTATGAAGTTGGTACGGTTAAAGAATTAGATGGAATTCGTACGTATGTCTCTGTTAATGGTGGTATGACTGATAATCCTAGAAAAGCATTATACAATGCTGATTATAAAGCTATTATCTGTAACCGAGAATTAAATGACAGTAATAAAAAAACAGTTAGAGTTAGTGGACGTGCTTGTGAAACCGATGATTTAATTGATGCTATTGAATTAGCTGATCCTAAAAGAGGTGATATTTTAGCTGTTACGAATACAGGAGCTTACAATTATTCAATGTTTAGCAATTATAATCGAGTGACAAGACCTCCTGTTATACTATTAAAAGATAATAAAAAATCGATTTTGGTTAAAGGTCAAACCATATCCGATTTGTTAAAAGATGATTTAATACCAGAATGGTTAGAATAATATGTTACTAAATTCATTTTCACCCGACCGTTTACAAATGATGCTTTTATCTTTACCGGGTATTCTTATAGCAATGTCATTTCACGAAATGGCGCATGGAATTGCTGCAGAATCTATGGGAGATAATACAGCAGAATTGGCGGGAAGGGTCTCACTAAACCCTTTTAGACATTTAAGTTTACTTGGAACACTTTCCATGCTATTTTTTGGATTTGGCTGGGCTAAGCCTGTTCCTATTAATTCCTATAACTTTCGGAATAAACGTAAAGGGATAATTGTTACTTCCCTAGCTGGATGTTTAACTAATTTATTACTTGGGTTTATTTCACTTTTAATAATCAGGTTAATAGGTAATTATGTAAATACTTATGTTTACTATATTTTGTATTATATTTATTATTACAATCTAATTTTTGCAGTCTTTAATTTACTCCCAATACCACCTTTAGATGGATCTCAAGTTTTGTATGAATTTTTACCATATAAAGCAAAGCAGACATATAATCAGGTGGCACGCTATGGGAATTTCTTATTACTCATCTTAATTATTACAGGAGTATTTAGTTATATTATTGTTCCAGTAGTTAATTGGATTGGTGCTTTCTATAACATGATTATTAATATTTTCTTAGGATGAACTATAAAATACAGTTAGAGGACTTTAACGGTCCTCTTGATTTATTACTTCATTTAATTAAAAGAAATAAAATTAATATTTTAGATATTCCAATTAGTCAAATTACGGATCAATATAACGATATTATTAGCTCCTGGACTTTTTTTGATATGGATGAAGCAAGCGAATATCTTGAGATGGCTACGAGATTAATGTTTATAAAATCTCAAATGATTCTTCCTAGAAAAATTGTAAATGATGATGGTACGGATCCTAGGGAACAGCTAGCTTATCAGTTAGCAGAATATGCTGTCTATAAAGAAATTTCCAAGTTTTTACAGCCTGAGATAAGTGAAAATCTTTATTCCTATCAAAAGGATATGGATTATATTGAGGGATTAGAAGTTATAAAGCCATCTCATATTAATCTAGATACTTTAGAAAGAGCTATAAGAAGAATTATCACTTCTTTTAAAGCTCAAAGTCTAGAACCCGTTAAAATTAATCCAGAGAGATTTACAGTAGAAGAAAAGAAAGCTTATATTAAAGCTGTTTTAAATCAGAGCAGTCAAACAGATCTAAAAAAATTATTTAACAATTCTAATGATACTGAGGAATTAATAACTATTTTCTTGGCCATATTAGAACTTTATAAAATCGGGGAGTTAAATTTCGAACAACGAGGTTCGCAAATCAATGTTTACTCAAGAGAAGTGGATTGATAACGTAAATCAAAAGCTGAGTATAATTGAAAGTATTTTATTTTTAAATGGGGATCCAGTTGAATTTGGAAAGTTACAAGAATCATTAAATTTAGATTCTGTCGAACTAGATTTATTAATTAAAAAACTTAATCAAAAGTATTCATCAGAAGATAGTGGAATAAGATTAGTAAATACTGATAATACACTTCAATTAGTTACGAAGCCTGAAAACTATGAATTTATTTTGCAAACATTAAAAACTGAAAAGAAGAAACCACTTTCAAAGGCTGCTTATGAAATACTAGCTATCATTGCTTATAACGAACCTATTACAAGAATTGAAATTGAAAAAATAAGAGGAGTAAGCTCTATTAGTACTTTACAACGATTACTTGATTTAAATTTAATCGAGGAATGTGGAAGAAAAGATGTTCCAGGATTACCTTATTTATATCAAACTACTGAATTGTTCTTACAAATGGCTAATATAAAATCCCTGGAGGAGTTACCCTCATTTGAAAATTTTAAGGAAAAATTAAAAAAACATGAGTGAACAATTAAGATTATCAAAATATATAGCTCATTGTGGAGTAGCTTCAAGAAGAGCCTCAGAAGATTTAATCGCTAATGGAAAAGTTAAAGTCAACGGTGAAGTTGTTACTGAATTTTCTACAAAAGTAAATCCTGATGTTGATGAAGTTAAAGTTAATGATGAGATTATAAAACCAGTTGAAAAAAAATACTTAATCTTTAATAAGCCACTCGAATATGTATGTACAAGAGATGATCCTAATGCGGAAAAGATAATATTTGATCTCTTACCTGATATACCTGGTCTTCATAATATTGGAAGATTAGACCAAAACACAGAAGGATTACTTTTATTAACTAATGATGGTGATTTAACTATGAAGTTAACTCATCCAAGTTACGAGGTCCCAAAAACCTATGTTGCCAGAGTTAAGGGTAAAGTAACTAAAAGAGTATTAGAACAACTCCGAAGAGGAGTTGATATTATGGTTGGAGACGAAGTCTATTATACAAAACCCGCTAAGGTTGAGCTTTTACATAGTGGTAAGAAAACAAGTGTTGTTAAAATTACTTTAAAAGAGGGGAAAAAACGACAGGTACGTATGATGTTTAAACGAGTTGGACATAAAGTCTGTACTCTAAAGCGAATTGGTGAATCTTTTTTAAATTTAGATAATTTAAAAGTTGGTGATTTCCGTTATTTAACGGATGAAGAAGTGAAAAGATTATATGATGAAGCATGATTTTTTACGAGTTGTTGACGCAGCTCAATTTTTTATTTCTCAAAGAATTTTACCTGGAGATATGGTAATTGATGCTACATGTGGAAATGGTAATGATACTTTATTTCTGTCAGATGCAGTAGGTGAAAATGGGTTAGTTTTTGCTATTGATATTCAAAAACAAGCAATTGAAAATACTAAGAAATTATTAGAAAGTAAAGGTAAGTATAATAATGTTGAATTTATTAATGCTAATCATGAACATCTAAATGAAATAATTCCTGAAGTTTATGTAGGAAAAATTAGTGCAATTATGTACAATTTAGGTTACTTACCAAAATCAGATCATAATATTCTTACTAATGCAAAAACAACGATTGAGTCTATAAAATCTGCTGTAAAATGTTTATATTATGGTGGAATTATTACTATTTGTGTCTACCCCCATAAAATTGGGAAAGAAGAGGGTATAAATTTAGAAAAATACCTAAAAGAATTAAGTGGTGCGTTTAACTCCTTTAAGTTTGATCGCTTAAACAGAAATAATCCACCTTATCTATATATAATCACGAGAGACTAATGATTGCTGTAATTGGTGGCGGTCCGGCAGGAATGATGGCAGCTTATTCACTCGCTCAAAACGGGGTTGAGGTTGACCTAATAGAGCAAAACGAAAAATTAGGGAAAAAGCTGTTTATAACAGGAAAAGGCCGGTGTAATGTTACAAATGCCACAGATATTGAAAATTTTTTTGAAAATATTTCCCGAAATAATAAATTTTTATATTCTGCTCTTTATACTTTTACAAATGAAACCTTAATGGATTTATTAGAGTCAACTGGATGTAAGCTTAAAGTTGAACGAGGTGATCGAGTATTTCCTCAAAGTGACAAGTCGAGCGATATTATAAAAGCTTTTAAGAAATTAATAGATAATGACTTTGTTCATATTAATTTAAACTCAAAAGTTACTGGCTTAATAATAAACGATAATGTTTGTAAAGGTGTTATTGTGAACGGTCAAAATAAATTCTATGATGCTGTTATTTTGTGTACTGGTGGTTTTAGCTATCAAAGTACAGGCTCAGATGGTAG
>CANQOZ010000015.1 GCA_947625585.1 uncultured Eubacteriaceae bacterium | reverse complement strand
TATGAATCAAAGCATAATACCCTTTATTGGGACAGAAAGAATTATCTCTCATTTGGCCCTGCAAGTTCCTCATTTATTAAAAATCAATTAATAGATCACATCCCGAATCTTAACTCCTATTTAAATTCTAAGGATAACTTAGCTGAGATAACAAAGTTAACAAAACAAGAATTAAAAGAAGACTTCATGATTTTCGGATTAAGAAAAACAAATGGAATTTTTAGTAAAGATTACTGTAAGCAGTTCGGAACTTCTTTTTTTGATGACTTTAAGACTGAAATTTCCAAGTTAGTTGATGAAAAACTTATAAAAATAATCCCAAATGGTATTAAATTAACAAAATTGGGTATTGATTTTTACGATAAAGTTGCTATTGAGTTCATAAATTGAATTTAATTAGATTGAATTAACTATTTATAGGGTAAATAGTATACAGATGAAAAATGTAGTCGACTGTAAATAAAGCAGTTAACATTTTTGGATAGTTCAAAATAAATTAGGTGGAATTATGGCTGACGAAAAAGACATGCAAGAAGAAAATTTGAATCAGGAACAAGAACCAGAAGTTCAAGACCAACCTGATTTAGATGATACAGAAGAATATGAAGAAATAGAACCGGAAGAAGTTATTACTCCGGATGTTGAGGCTGCTGAAAACTTTGAAGTTAATAATTTAAAAGAAGAACTTCAAAAAGCTGACCAGACTATTTCTGATTTAAAAGATCGTCTAATTAGAAGCCAGGCTGATTTTGAAAATTTCAAGAAACGTTCACAAAAACAGAGAGAAGAGATAGCTCAATATACAAAAGAAGAGCTAGTTAAGAAACTACTTCCAGTTCTTGATAATTTTGATTTGGCACTAAACCACTCATCAACAGATAATCCCGAAGCCTATCAAAAAGGTGTTGAACTCGTATCAAAACAGTTAAGAGATGTTTTGGATTCAGAAGGTCTCAAAGAAATTGAAGCTGAAGGAGCAAGTTTTGATCCTAACTACCATCATGGAGTAGCTGTTGATGAAAATTCAGAAGTACCGGATCAACATATAACAGAAGTTTATCAAAAAGGATATGAATTAAAGGGAAAAGTAATCCGTCCCTCTATGGTTAAAGTTAACCAAAATTCTTAAAAAAAATTAGGAGGAATATTCATGGCTAAAGAAAAAATTATTGGTATCGACTTAGGAACTACAAACTCTTGTGTTGCTGTTTTAGAAGGTGGCGAACCTGTTGTTATTCCAAATGCTGAAGGTAGTAGAACAACTCCATCAGTAGTTGCATTTACAAAAGACGGTGAAAGATTAGTTGGACAGGTTGCAAAACGACAGGCTGTAACAAATCCAGATAATACAGTTGTTTCTATTAAAAGATTAATGGGATCTGATGAAACTGTTACAGTTAATAATGGTGAAGTTTATACTCCACAAGAAATTTCAGCTATGATTCTACAGAAATTAAAGAAAGATGCTGAAAGTTATCTAGGTGAAGAAGTTAATAAAGCTGTTATAACTGTTCCTGCATATTTTACAGATGCACAAAGACAAGCAACAAAAGATGCTGGTAAAATTGCTGGTTTAGAAGTTGAACGTATTATCAACGAACCTACCGCTGCTGCTCTAGCATATGGATTAGATAAAAATGATGAAACCCAAAAGATCATGGTATATGACTTAGGTGGTGGTACTTTTGACGTATCTATTCTAGAACTTGGTGATGGTGTTGTTGAAGTTATAGCTACAAATGGTAATAACCATCTAGGTGGTGATGATTTTGATGAAAAGATCGTTACATGGATGGCAGAAGAATTCCAGAAAAACAATGGAATTGACTTAAGAAAAGATAAGATGGCAATGCAGAGATTAAAAGAAGCTGCTGAAAAAGCTAAGATTGAATTGTCATCAGTTATGAAATCTGATATTAACCTACCATTTATTACAGCTAATGAAAATGGTCCATTACACTTAGAACTATCACTAACTAGAGCAAAATTTGATGATTTAACCAGAGAATTAGTAGAAAAGACAAAAGAACCTGTTAAATTAGCTATGGACGATGCTAATATGAAACGTGAAGACTTCAATAAAGAACTTCTTGTTGGTGGTTCAACACGTATTCCAGCAGTTCAGGAATTAGTTAAAGAATTAGCAGGTGACGAACCATATAAAGGTATTAACCCTGACGAATGTGTTGCAATGGGAGCTGCAATTCAAGGTGGTGTTTTAGCTGGTGAAGTTAAAGATGTTCTATTACTTGATGTTACTCCATTATCACTTGGTATTGAAACACTTGGTGGAATCTTTACTAAGTTAATTGAACGTAATACAACAATCCCAACCAAGAAGAGTCAAATCTTCTCAACTGCAGCAGATAACCAAACAGCTGTTGATGTCCATGTATTACAAGGTGAACGTGAAATGGCTAATGATAACAAGACATTAGGACGTTTCCAATTAACTGGAATTCCAGCAGCAAAACGTGGTATTCCACAAATTGAAGTTACATTTGACATTGATGCTAATGGTATTGTTAATGTTTCAGCTAAAGATTTAGGAACAGGTAAGGAACAGAATGTTGTAATTAAATCTACAACAAATATGTCTGAAGCCGACATCCAAAAAGCTATTAATGAAGCTGAACAATATGCTAAAGAAGATAAGAAGTTAAAAGACTTAATTGAAGCTAGAAATAACGCAGACACAACTGCTTATAGTGCTGAACAATCACTTAAGGAAATGGGTGATAAGATTACTGAAGCAGAACGTCAGGATGTAGAAGATAAAATCGCTAAAGTTCGTGAAGCTGTTGAAGGTGATGACATCGATAGAATTCAAAGAGAAATGAATGAATTAAATGAAAAATTATATCCATTAGCACAAAAGATGTATCAAGATACAGCTAAGACTGAACCATTAGATGAAGAAATCAACGCTGAAGCTGGTGACGACGATGTTGTTGAAGCTGAATATGTTGAAGTAACTGATGACGAAGATTAATTAGATTCCTAATGAGATGGGATTTTCCCATCTCTTTTTATACAATATAAAGAATTTTTATTATTTAAAACCAGAAGGCAAGAAATCGAGGATTTTTAAATGGCAGAACAAAAACGAGATTATTATGAAGTTTTAGGTGTCGGGAAAAACGCTGATGAAGCTGCTATAAAGAAAGCATATCGAAAACTCGCACATCAATATCACCCAGATAAAAATCCAGACAATAAAGAAGCTGAAGCTAAGTTTAAAGAAGTAAACGAAGCTTATGAAATTCTAAGTAATCCAGAAAAGCGTAAATTATATGACCAATTTGGTTTTGCCGGTGTTGATCAGAATTATCAAGCAGGTGCTGGTGGAGCTGGTTTCAATGGTGGTCAATATACCTATACTGGTGGACAAGGATTCGGTGGTTTCGAAGATATTTTCAGTGATCTCTTTGGAGGCGGCGGACGTTCATCAGGATTTGGTGGCGGATTTGGAGGGTTTGGTTCTGGAGGGTTTGGTTCCGGTGGTTTTGGTGGTTTCGATGACTTTGGATTTGGAGCTCAACCACAGACGAACAGACCGACCCAAGGCAGTGATATAAAAGTTCGTTTATCTTTAAAATTTAGAGAAGCAGCCTTTGGTTGTGAAAAGAAAATAAAGATCAAAAGAACAGAAGAATGTCATCACTGTCATGGAACTGGTAATGAACCAGGAGCTAGAGTTGAAACTTGTTCTACTTGTGGTGGTAGAGGACGTGTTAATGTTCAGCAACAAACACCATTTGGAACGATTAATCAAGAAACAGTTTGTCCAGAATGTAATGGTACAGGTAGTCATAGTACTCAAAAATGTAATGTCTGTTCTGGAACCGGAATTGAACAAAGAGAACGAACAATTAAAATCAAGATTCCTGCTGGTGTTGACAATGATGCTATCTTACCTCTTAAAGGACAAGGAAATGCTGGAACAAATGGTGGTCCAAGTGGAGATTTACTCGTTTATATTCGAGTTGCTCAGGATCCATTATTTAAACGTGAAGGTGATAACTTAACTTATGATTTACCTATAAGCTTCTCAGAAGCAGCTTTAGGAGCAAATGTTGAAGCTCCTACTTTAAAAGGTAAAGTAAAAATTAAAATACCTGCTGGAACACAAAATGGTAAAGTGTTTAAGTTAAAAGGTAAGGGAATTCAAAATACGAAAACCAAACGTAAGGGTGATTTATTAGTCTCTATTAAAGTTGAAGTCCCGACAGACTTAAACAAAGAAGCTAAAAAAGCTATTGAAAAACTTGCTAAACAAACAAGTAAAGAAAATCATGTTGAATACCAGGAATTCTGGAATAAAGTTGAACAATCAAAAGCGAGTTAATCAGGCGATAGGTGGTAATACTTATCGCCTTTTTTAGGAATTAAGGATATGGATAACCAAAATTTAGATAGTAGATTGGAAGCTAGCTTAGATAAGTTAATTCAAACAGATTATGAAGAGGTTTTACCGAATTTCTCCATTTTTGGTCTCCAACTTAGACCAAATAAAATTGTTTATATTTTTCAGATTAATTCTGATTTTGAAAACCGTTTAAATATTTTCTTAAACGATGATCAATTTACGACATTTGAAAAACATGTAAAAAGTCCAAAAACGAATAATAGATTAAAACAAGCTGAAAGCTTCTTTTCACAGGATTATATATCAATTCAGATGCCGGGATTTCCTGATGATGATTTAGATGAATATGCTGGACCATTTCAACGGTATTATCCACATCAATTACCTGAAAGAGTAAGTGGAGAGGAAGCTGAAGAAATTGTTCAAGTTTTAGATATGTTAACTGATTTAACAAAATCCCATATCAGACATGAAAAATATCTCTATCAAGAACTACCTGTTATAAATGGCAGAGGGGTTATTCCATTAGTAAAACCTAAAAATAAAGGTTATGTTGTAGATCAAATAGCTATTAATTTAGATATAACTAAAGAAGAGGAATACAAAGATTTAATTTTCGAGGATGAAATTCTTCTAAGCAAATTAAAACAGAATAGCTATAAAGGAAATTTTGCTTTGGAATTTATTTATGGATCTGTTCCACTAATTGTTACTGAAGTAGGTCCTGAGCCATTCTTTTTAAACGGGATGTTAGTTTATGATTACTTTACTGAATGTATGGAACCAATAGGGTGTCGTCATAGTTATCTTGATGAACCTGAAGAATTTCTACATGATTTTGCTGAAGATTTACTAACATTTGAACTTCTACCTTATGAAGTGCATATTCGTGATAAAAAAACATTAAGTATTGTTAAGGATTTATTCGAAAAGTTAAATGTAACTGTAATTTTTGAAGACGAAATACCGGAACTCGATACTGTTGAAGATGAAATTTTTGATATTGAACATAATCAACAGGAAATGACTCAAGAAGATGTTGATGAATTAGGTAAAGTTCTTAATGATATTATTGATATGGATCTACCCTTTTCTAAAAGATTAGTTAATAATTACTATAAATTCAGCGAAGATTTCAATAATGAAGATAAAGAAAACAATCAAGAAGAAATTGTAGATAATGTTATTGAACTAAATGATATTAGATCTGTTGAATATAAAGCTTCAGTTAAAGATTTTGGAGAATTTCGTATAGTAGCTCCAATAACTGAAACTATAGAAGGTTTAATATATTATCTTTTAGATAATATTGGATATCAGAAACTATATCCTGAATGGAAAGATGATGCTTCCTTTGATAGTGATTTAATATTTGAACTTATGGAGAGTGTTCCTAAAAAAGTCGGTAAGAAATTCGAACATTCTATGGATACTAACGATGATTTAGGTGTCAAACTGGAAATAATTTCAACTTCACCTGAAATCGTAAAAGAAATTACAATTGAATCACTTGATTGATTTAATTCCTTGTAGTTCACTAGGAATTGTGCTAAAATATTGTTAGACTTATAAAACATTAGTCTGTTTGTTTTTGAAAATCAATTAATTTTCTCCTTCAATTTTTGAACCACATTTTGTGGTTCTTTTTTTCTTTTTGGATATTAAATAAGTAGGAGAGTACTTATGTCAAAACAATATACTAAAGAAGAATTAAAAAAGAAGTTAACTCCTGAGGAATATTATGTAACTCAGGAAAATGGTACTGAAAGACCATTTACAGGTAAATATGATAATTTTTATGAACCTGGTATTTATGTCGATGTTGTTTCTGGTGAACCGTTATTTGCTTCTAGTGATAAATTTCATAGTGGTTGTGGTTGGCCTTCTTTCTCAAAACCAATCAAAAAAACAGCTGTTAAAGAGAAAACAGATTTATCACATGGAATGATTCGAACCGAAGTCCGTTCTGAAGAAGGAAATTCCCATCTTGGTCACGTTTTTGATGATGGTCCCTTAGAATCAGGTGGCTTACGTTATTGCATTAATTCAGCTGCATTAAAGTTTATTCCAAAAGATAAAATGGTTGAAGAAGGATACGGTGAATACCTAGATCAGGTAAAATAAAAGAAAAAGCTATATTTTTTAAAATAATACTTGATATTATTTTAAAATGAGTTATAATATATAAAAGATGGTATAGTATTCTAGTCAGTTGATTTGATCAACAGGACGGGGCTAAAAATCCGTTGAAGGGCAAATCGATGAAGTCCCTGATTAATGCTTTCAATGCCCAATTGAGGGTGTTTTTTGGGGGTTAAGATATATGGGGCAAATTCATAATGGCATATGAATGACGACCCTTGTATCGTGGAGACCAGTCTTTGGCTTGGTAAAACCTGTTTTACCTAAAACAGAGTAGCCTGCCTTGAGTGATAAAGGTAGATGGTGTGACAGCTTGATAAACTATGGCCTATGTTTTGAAAGTATTGCCACCGAAACCTGATTTGCAAAAGAGGCTAAGGATTAAGTTCGACTGATGAGGAAATCTCCTAGACTATTCGAATGAGGCACAAAGAAGATTGCAGTGCATGCTAAGTGGCAATTCAGTCCTGGCAATGGTGACATGTCAGAAGAGATTTAAAGGGGAACCGCTTTGACGGCGACGTCTTAGTATCTACTTGGGAAAACCTACTGAACCTAAGATGCAAAGTTTATTCTATGTGTTACCATCTTTTTTGATTATATTTTTTAAAGCTTTATGGATAAATAAAGTTTTAAAGAATATAATCTTTTTTTATATATGACTAAAAAAGACCAGCCTAAGTTAAGCAATAAAGAAATCCAGGAAAGAAAGAACAGAAACTGGACAATTATTGTTACTATATCGACATTAATATCAACAATTTTAATTACATACCTCTCTGATATTTTACTGGCCAATACACCATTATTACTTTCATTTTTAATATTGATATTTATTATTGCTTTTGGTGTTGTTTCAGATGTAGTTGGAGTTGCCGTAACAGCTGTATCGCCTAAGCCATTTAATTCAATGGCAGCTCAGAAGGTTTTTGGAGCTAAAATGGCTGTAAAATTAATTAAATCAGCTCCAAGATTTTCAAATATCTGTAATGATGTAATCGGTGATATTTGTGGTATTGTTTCAGGAGCTCTTGGAGTATCAATTTCAGCACAATTCCTACAATATTTTCCGACAGTTAATGCTGTTTTACTCTCCCTTATTATGAGTGGTTGTATTGCTTCATTAACTGTAGGTGGTAAAGCATTAGGGAAGAATTTTGCTCTTAATAACTCTACAGAAATAATTAAATTTGTTGCTGTATTGTTTGAACACGTAAATAATATTTTCCATCGATAAAAAAATAATTCAAATTATGAAAAAAATCCGTCTTGATACTTATTTATTTAATAATGAGTTTTATTCTTCAAGAGAAAAAGCTAAAAAAGCAGTTCTTGCAGGAGATGTTTTAATTGACAATTTTCCTGCTAAAAAACCAGGAAGCCAGATTGATGTAAATTATCCTAAAGAGAAAATTAAAATAAAGGAACCTCTATATCCTTATGTTTCTCGTGGAGGGCTAAAATTAGAAAAAGGAATTAAAGTTTTTGACTTTCCAGTAAAAGATAAAATTTTTATGGATATCGGAGCATCAACTGGTGGATTTACTGATTGTTTACTCCAAAATGGAGCAAATCATGTATATTCAATAGATGTTGGATATGGTCAATTTGATTATTCTTTAAGGAATGACCCTAGAGTAACTGTAATGGAGAGAACCAATTTCCGTAATCTTGAAAGTTTACCTGAAAAAGTTGATGGAAGTGTCATGGATGTTTCTTTTATATCAATAACAAAATTATTAGAAAAAATAAAAGAGTTTTCAAAAGACGAAGCTATGGGAATTTGGCTAATTAAACCTCAATTTGAAGCTGGGAGAAGTAAAGTAGGTAAAAAAGGAGTTGTTAGAGATTCAAAAGTTCATAAAGAAGTTTTAGAGAATATTTTAAATGAAATTCAGTTAAAAGGATTTTCAGTACTTGGACTTGATGTTTCTCCAATAAAAGGACCAAATGGTAATGTTGAATTTTTAGTTCATACTCTAAATAAAGCACCTAAAGAAATAATAGATTTTAAAGATGAAATTGAAAAAGTAGTTAATTAAAAAGGTAATCCGGGTTGTCCGGATTTTTTCGTTTCTCCAAACTTTATTAATCCAAGTGGATTAGTGCTTATATAATTAATTTTTTATTATTATTTTTACTTATTAGGAGAAATATTTTAACAGGTAATGAAAAAGTTTAATTATTTCGATTAAAATAAAACAGAGGAATTTAATGAACCAACTCAAAAGAATCGGAATTTACATAAATAATGATAAATATGATGTTTTTGATATTGCTAAAAAAGCAATTGATAAAATTCAAGATAAAGGCATTGAACCTGTATTATTAAAAGGACAGCTTGATATTGAACTTATTCCATCTGTATCACAAGTAGGAAAGAAAAAATTCTTTAAAGACTCTGACCTTATTATAGTGTTTGGAGGGGATGGAACAATGCTCTCTGCTAGTAGGAAAGCTGCAAAATTTGGTGTTCCACTATTTGGAATAAATGCAGGGAAATTAGGATTTTTAACTGAAGGTGAAGCAGTTAGTTATAATGATTTGATTGAAAAATTATTAAAGGGTGACGTAATACAAGAAAATCGATTAATGTTAGATTGTACTATCTATTATGGTAATGGAAAAAATAAAACTTATATTGCTTTAAATGATATTGTAATTAAAAATAGTAAATTAAATTTAATGCAGTTAAAAGTTGATGCAAACGGTAATATTCTTGAAATATTTAGGGCAGATGGTTTAATTATCTCAACACCAACTGGATCAACTGCTTATTCTCTTGCTGCGAGTGGACCAATTGTCCATCCGGAAACCCATACTTTAATCGTTAATCCTATTAACCCTCAAAATTTAAGTAATCGACCATTCGTTTTACCTGATTCAATTGAATTAAAGATAACTTTTTCTCCTGACCAAAAACATATTATCGTAAGTATGGATGGACAGGACAATTTACACCTAGATGGAAACGACTTCATTACAATAAAAGCCTCTAAATATATTACAAAATTATACCGTTTAAAAGACTCCAGCTACTTTGAACGCATTCGTTCAAAATTATATGACTTAAGAATATGAAAAATTCTCGCCAAACCAAAATAGTTGAAATAATAAAAAATAATAGAATAAATAATCAGAATGAGTTAATTCAAGAACTTGAAAAGGAAGGATTTAAAGCTGCTCAAGCTACAATCTCCAGAGATATAAAAGAATTAAACCTTATAAAGGTTCGTTCAAAATCAGGAGACAGTTATTTCTCACTTCCTGGAATAGGATATGAAAGTTTTGATTATGACATGAGTGAAATGGACTATGTAAATAGAATCGAAACTATTTTTAGAGAATCTGTTGTTTCCATAGACCATAATAATTTTTTAATTGTCATAAAAACTTTACCTGGTATGGCTCAAGCCGCAGCACATGCCATTGATACTATTAACTGGAGTTCAGTTCTCGGAACTATAGCTGGTGATGATACTATTTTCGTTTCTGTTAGAGAGGAATCGGACATTGATAAAATAATTAGAAAGTTCAGGACTTTAAAAGGTGAATAAATGCTTGAAAGTATTAGTATTCAAAACTACGCTCTAATTAGTCAACTTAATGTCGATTTCAATGATGGTTTAAATGTAATTACAGGTGAAACGGGAGCTGGTAAGTCAATAATAATTGATGCTATTTCACTTCTTTTAGGAGCTAGAGCTAAACGTGGAAACATTCGAAATGGTAAAGATAAAATGATTGTTTCCGGGCAGTTTTCAGTTGAAAATAAAGATAAAGTCAAAGAGATTTTAGATAAATATGGAATAGACTTTGATGATAATTTGATTTTAACTAGAAAAATAACTAAAGGAGGAAGAAGTACTAGTTTAGTTAATGGAACAAATGTACCATTAACACTTTTTAATGAATTAGGGACTTTCCTAGTTGATATTCATTCTCAACACGAACATGTCTCCTTATTTAAATCGGAAACTCAAAGGGAATTACTTGATCTATATGGCGGAAAAGAACTTTTAAATTCTCTAGCAAATGTTCGAGAACAAGCTTTAAAACTTAAAGATTTAGCTAATAAAATACGGCAACTTCAAATGGATTCTAAGGAAGCAAAAAGAGCTCATTCAATAAATCAATTTCAATTAAAGGAAATTAGAGAAGCAAATTTATCTAAAAATGAAGAAGAAGAGCTTCAAGCAAGAGTAAAGGAATTAAGTAAGCAAGAATTACTTTTTAATGAAACTAGTATTACTGACAGTCTTCTTAGTGGAAATGATGAGGAAAGCGGTTCATTATCAGATCAACTTGAAGCATTAGCAGTACAGATTAATAAGTTAAGTGGAATCGACTCTTACTTTAAACCCTATAATGATCAAGTTAATAATATTCTTTCTGAATTTAACTCATTATCTTATGACTTATCAAGTTATCTCGATAAGCTCGATTTTAATCCAGATGAATTAAATCAAATACAAGAGCGGTTAAGTAAAATAGACGAACTTAAAGGTAAATATGGAGAAAACATTGAGGAAGTCTTAAAGTTTGCTGATGAGTTAGAAGAAAAAATAAATCTTTATGAAAACTCAGATTATTTATTAGAGACTTCAAAAATAGAATATAATAAAACAAGAAACGATTACAATTTAGTGGCTCATAGTTTAAGTGACCAAAGGTCTCAGTCAGCTAAAAAGTTAAAAGCAGAACTAGAGCAAGAATTAAAAGATTTAGCTATGGAAAAAGCCAGGGTGGAAATTAGACTTGAAACTGATAATGACATCATTAGTCCAAATGGACAAGATAAAGTTGATTTTCTAATTTCAGTAAATCCAGGAATTGAACCTGCTGAATTAAAGAAAGTAGCTTCAGGAGGGGAAATTTCTAGAATTATGTTAGCAATTAAGGGCATCTTTGGAGAAAAAGACCAGGTAGAGACCTTAATATTTGATGAAATAGATACTGGGATTTCTGGAAGAACTGCTCAGGTTGTAGCTGAAAAAATGAATAGTTTAGCAGAAAAGAGACAAATCATATGTATTACTCACTTACCTCAAATAGCAGCTATGGCAGATAATCAATTTGTTGTAGAAAAAATAAGTGAAGATGAGAATACGGAAGTTAAATTTAAGCAACTAGAAGCTGAACAAAGACCTTTAGAACTAGCTAGGATGCTCGGAGGAGCTCAAGTCACAGAATTAACAAAACAAAGTGCAATAGAAATGTTAGATCAAGCTCAAAGTTTAAAAATGAGCCGTAACGATTGAAAGGAGAGTTATGAACCGAAGAGTTCCAATCGGAATATCAAACAAGCATATTCATCTGTCGCAAGAAGACCTTGATTATTTGTTTGGTGAAGGATATGAATTAACACCAATTAAGAATTTAAAACAACCTGGACAATTCGCCTGTGAAGAAAAAGTAAAAATTGTTGGTCCAAAAGGAAGCTTTGATGTAAGAATATTAGGCCCAGCTAGAAAGAAAACTCAGCTTGAAGTTAATAATGCTGATGGCTTTACTCTTGGAGTTAGAGACATTCCGGTTAGACTATCTGGTGATTTAGAAGGAACACCTGGATTTATTATTGAAGCTAATGGTAAATCTCTTAAAAAAGATAATGGAATGATTGTAGCTGAAAGACATATTCATTTGTCTGAAGAACAAGGTAAGAAATTTAACATTAATAATGGAGAACGCGTTTCTGTTCGTATTAAAGGGCAAAGAGGTTTAGTTTTTAATAATGTATTATGTCGTGTTGGAGATGGTCATGAAGCAGAAATGCATATCGATATCGAAGAAGGTAATGCTTCTGGAGCAAAAAATGATCAATTAGCATGTATTATCGATCCAATTACCTTTACAAAAGATGATATTCTGCAACAACACGAAACTGGGGAAGTAATTCCTATGGTTGGTGATCTTCCATATATGGATGATGAAGGTTAATAATTTTGATAAAAACTGAAGGTTATTTTATTAAAGACCAAAATTTAAAACTTAAATTATTCAAAATTAAGGCAACAGGCGGCCATAGGTCCGCCTAATGCCAATCCTCAAGGAAACCAGAAAGCTTTCGAAAACTGCTAGGACCATTTTATAGTGAAAATCAAGAATTTATAATTTTTAATTAGTAAATTCAAAATCTCTTTAATTAATAAAAGATAGGTGGAAAACCTTATCCTACTTGATTGATTTTATTTCAAAATTAATGAAAATCTGTCTAAAGATTCTAAAAAACTACCAAATTATTCCTAATTTATTTAAATTTATTATCCTCTTAAAATCTGATAACGTTTACATTAGAAACGTTAATTCTAGTTTAACTAGTAAATAACGTTATCAGGTCTTACTTTAATAAAATAGTTAATCATTAAATAAGTCAAATAGTTACAAAAATTATGTACTTTATTAACCAAAATAGGAAAAACCTTTCAAGTGTAAACGTTAACAATTGAAAGGTTTTTATAAGTTAAAAGTATTATTCATTCAGATCTTTTTAACTAACTTTTTCTGCATTTACATCTTTTTCAGTTAACAATTTAAAAGGTTTTCCTTTTTTCTGAACATAAATAAGTCCAATAATCCCAATAATAATAAAGGCTATTGATATCAACTGGGCTTGTCGTAATCCGAGGAAAATCAAAGAGTCCGTTCTGAGACCTTCTACAAAAAATCTTAAAATACTATAGAAAATCATGTAGAGAAAAGTAGCTTGACCACACTTTTTTTCATATTTATTTTCAAATATAACTAAGAAAATAAATAAGGCTAAATCCCCAATAGACTCATATAAGAAGGTGGGATGAACATGGATAACTTCACCAGCTAAATCATAAATTGGGATTGCCCAAGGAACTTTAGTTATTCTTCCGTGAGCTTCCATATTAAAATAGTTACCCCAGCGGCCAATCGCTTGACCAAGTGAAACTGCTGGAATAAGTAAATCTAAAAATTTTAATAAATTGTACTTTTTTATTCGGCAGTAAAAAACACAAACTAAGAGTCCAAAGAGTAAAGCACCATGAATTGCTAAACCGCCACTTCTAATATTAAAGATTTCCCAAATATGATATCGGTAATAATGCCACTCAAAAGCCACATAATAGAGGCGAGCGCCGATTATTGAAATCGGAATTAAAAATAAAAAGAAGTCCAAAAAACTGTCTTGATCTATTCCGAATCGTTTTAGACGATACATAACAAAAATAAAGGCTAAAAGTATTCCAGTAACCATTGTTATGGCATACCATCTTATTTCGAGTCCAAATAGTGTAAATGCTGTTGGATTTGGTATTGGTAACATAATTCTCTTAATCTATTGTTTTTTCTAGAATATTGTAATGTAGAATCTAAAAAAAAGCTTGAAAATATTTGAATCCTTTCTATTCTTAATTTTTCTATTTATTCCGCAATTTTTAATAATCAAACCAATAAGGTATAATATCAAAATTACAGTTATGGATAAGACATACAAATTTGACGAAATATTCTATAAACCTCCTTATGGAGAGATAAATGGTTTTAAATACCGTCCCGGTTATCGTAGATTAAATGGGGCTTCAATTGTAAAAGAAGGCATTAACTTTACCATTAGCTCAGACAATGCAACTTATTGCGAATTGTTATTGTATAAGCCGGGAGAAACAGAGCCATATGCAGTGATTCCATTTCCTGAAGAATGTAGAATGGGTGGAGTTTTCTCCATGATCATCTATGACTTAAAATTAGGTGAGTTTGAATATGCTTACAGGATGGATGGACCACAAAAACCAGAAGAAGGACAAATATTTAATAAAGAAAAAGTTCTTTTAGACCCATATGCACAAGTAGTAACGAATCAAGGAGAATGGGGGAAAATTAACAATCCTAGAAATGAATATCACGGAGGAATGTTAGTAGACTCTTTTAACTGGGATGGATCTTTGAATCCAAAACACGATGAAGAGGATATGATTATTTATGAACTTCATGTTAGAGGTTACACTAATAATCCAAATTCAAAAGTAGAATTTCCAGGAACTTTTGCCGGATTACAGGAAAAAATCCCATATTTAAAAGAATTAGGTGTTACAGCAGTTGAATTAATGCCTATTTTTGAATTTGATGAAACATCTGATATTCGTGAGTATAAAGGGAATACATTGCTAGACTACTGGGGCTACAATACCGTAAACTTTTTCAGTCCTAATACTGGTTATATTGCTACTGATAAACCAAGTGAAGAAGGAACAGAATTAAAAAAGTTAATCAGAACGCTTCATGAAAATGGAATTGAAGTTATTCTCGATGTTGTTTTTAACCATACAGCTGAAGGTAATGAAGATGGCCCGATATTCTCTTTCAAGGGAATAGATAATAAAACATATTATATGCTAACTCCCGAAGGTTATTATTATAACTTTTCTGGATGTGGTAATACGTTTAATTGTAATAATCCAATTGTTCGTAATTTTATTCTTGAATGCTTAAGATACTGGGTTTCAACTTACCATGTCGATGGTTTTCGTTTTGACCTTGCTAGCATTCTAGGGAGAGATGAATCAGGAGCGCCTAGAGGAGATGCTCCATTGTTAGAATCTATTGCCTTTGATCCACTACTAAAAGATATTAAGTTAATAGCTGAAGCATGGGATGCAGGGGGAATGTATCAGGTTGGAAGCTTCCCGTCATACAATCATTGGTCACAATGGAATGGGAAATATCGTGATGACATGAGAAATTTTTTAAAAGGTGAAACATGGAATGCTCCTGCTGCTGCCCAACGTTTAACAGGTTCTAACGACATTTATGGCGGTTACCCAACAAAGTATAATACTTCAATTAATTTTTTAAATTGTCATGACGGGTTTACTCTCTATGATATGTATGCTTATAACGAAAAGCATAACGAGGCAAATGGTTGGGATAATACTGACGGTAGTGATGATAATAGAAGTTGGAATTGTGGAGTCGAGGGTGAAACTGATGATGAAGAAATAAAAGCTCTCAGACTTAAAATGATGAAAAATGCTATGTTAGCACTCATGATGAGCAGGGGAACGCCAATGTTCTTTTCAGGCGATGAATTTGGAAACACTCAAAATGGTAATAACAATACTTACTGCCAAGACAGCTTAATCTCCTGGATAGACTGGGATAAATTGGATGAAAATAGGGAAATGTTTGAATTTACTAAAAAAGCAATTCAATTTAGAAAAGATCATCCGGTAATCTCAAGAGATTTAGAACCATCAAAATTAGGATTGCCTAATATGAGTGTCCATACTCAAGAACCTTATGAAGAAGTAACAGATGAAACAACTTATCTTGGAGTAATGTTTGCTGGAAATAATCCTGAAACAACGAGTGAAGACATAGTTTATGTTGGCTTTAATCCTCACTGGGAAGAGACTGAGGTAAAACTTCCAGACTTACCAGATAATTATGAATGGGAACAAGTAACTTCAACAGGGACAATAGAAGAAGTTGAAGTTGAGAGTGAAGACGAAGAAGTAGTAGAAAAGATCCGATTTGAACCAAGAAGTTCAGCACTTTTTATTGCAAAAGAAATTTAACTCTAGATTGTAGGACTAATATGGAAAAGGAAAGAATTTTAAATAAAGCATATTATTTGATTAAAGTGAATTTCTTTCCAATTTTATTATTTGAAATTGTATACAAGGCATTAGGTACATTTTTACTATATCCGTACGTTGTATCAACTTTTAGAGATTTACTCACAAAAAATGGAAGCACTCTCTTAACATACGATACTGTAGCTAATATTAGCCTGAGTTCTACAGTTTTATTTAATTTATTTCTTATAATTGCTCTATCTCTACTTTATTTCTTGTTTGAATTAATTGTAATAACAGTTGGATTAGATGAGTCTGCAAATGGAAGACAGATAGGAATAATTAAATTATTAAAAATAAGTTTAACTAAGACGAGCCAGTTATTAATTGTAGAAAACTGGCTGTCTCTTTTATTTATCATAATTTTTATTCCAATATTGCAGCTTGGCTTACAAACTAATATAAGGGAAATGCTCTATATGCGTTTATTGTTAAATACGGCTTTTGGTTTTTCAATAACAAGATCAGTTATAACTATTTTATTTATAGCTGAGGCTATTTTATTGATTTTATTTTCCCTTGTATTTATATGCTTCATAAAATATGACGTTAATTTTATGACTGCGCTGTATATAGATTTAAAGACGATTTTTCATAATTTTTCAAAGTCTTTTGTTAAAATATTAAAAATCTTCTTAATTCTAGCCTTATTTGTCTTATTAATTACTTTGGTTTTTTTTACAGTAATCTTTTTAATCTATTTATGTGTTTTAAGTTTTAATAATATTGGTTCTGGTGCATCAATTACAGGTGAAGCATATCGTAACTTAATTAATGTCTTTTCACCAATGGTAGTTGGATATTTTATAGTCCTATCCCTTTTTATACCTTTAGTGTATTTTGCTTTGTTTTTTGCATCTTTTATTCCATTCGAAAAGGATTGGATTTACACTAGTAAGAGGTCTTTAAAAATATTGAGTACCGTTTTAGCTATTCTATTCATTTCAATTTTCGAAGGAACTGTCTATGCAAGAGGAATAAATAATGATGAAATTTTAAAACTTCAGACAGGTGCTATAGTTGAAGGACATAGGGGGAATTCCTCCCAACAATTGGAAAATACTGAGGCTTCGTTTTTAGATGCAATAAATAATGGCGCTGATTACGTTGAACTTGATGTTACAAGAACTCAAGATAATGTTCTCGTTATTTCTCATTCAGCTAAGATGGATATTGGAAGTGATATCTTATATGTTCCTGATCATACCTATGATGAATTACTCCAGTATACTTTTTATGATAGAGATAGAGAATACTTTACTGATCAAAAACTATTAACTTTAGACCAAGCAATTGATTTAGCTAATGGAAGAACAAAGTTAAATATTGAAATTAAAAGAGCAGATAATGAAGATGGATATATTCAGCAAATTCTTGATGTAATTAATAATCATAATTTCATTAATCAATGTACAATTGCTAGTGGAAAATATGAATATATTAAACAAGTAGAAGAAGCCAATCCAGACTATAACACTATTTATCTAACGAATTCAAACTATGGCGATTTTGAAAATTTGAATTTCGACTCATTTAGTATTGAACAAGGGGCTGTAACAAAATCTATCGTAAATCGTGTCCACCTAGCAGGTAAGACAGTACATTCCTGGACTCTTTCTAATGAAAGAGAAGTACAACGAATGATTAATATGGGAGTAGACTATCTTATTGTTGATAATGTAAGAATGGCTCATCAAGTTTTAAGTAAGAATAGACCAGGTTATATCCAACAATTTATTGATTTATTAGAATTAATTCTTTTCCAAATTTAAAATTTGTTTAATTAAAACCTGGGAGCGGTAAGTTCTCTAGAAGATAGGTATACTAAAATACCTGAGAAAATTTAGTAAAGAGAGATACCTGTAAAAAAAGAGAGAATTTGTTTATTTTGGAAAATAAAACCGGAATGAATTCTATAATTAGGTAATAGAAATCTCTCCAAGTTAATATTTTTTCATAATGAAAAATTAAACTTTGACCTTCTGTTTCCAATCGATTTCAGAAGCGACAATGATTCTATAAGGAAAATCTACTTAGTTATGATAGATTTTTCCGAAAAATTAAGCATGTAAATAAAGACCTTTAGGGTGTCCCACTATCATCCTAAAGGTCATATTTTCTATGATCATAGAATAGTCTGTCCAAGTTTAATAACAAAATTGGACAAAAGGGTTATAGGCATAAGTAAATATTTAAGCAAAGGATACAAACTAAGTAGATGTGGCTTTACAAACTTTACTTAAACCTTTAAGTTTTTGTCTTTATTGATTAACACTTAATCGTTTATAATACTTAAGTGAATGTTTAATTGTTAAAGCTATAAAAGCTTCCAGTCGACTGGGTTGAATACAAATGAACCGAAGTTCAAGACCGTAAGGGATAA
>CANQOZ010000014.1 GCA_947625585.1 uncultured Eubacteriaceae bacterium | reverse complement strand
ATTAATTCAGGTAACTCTTTAGCAAAGTATGTAATTATTATATCAGCTCCAGCCCGTTTTATGCTAAGCAAAGATTCATAAATTGCTTTTTCATCAAGTAAACCTTTATTAACTGCTTCCTTTAACATAGCATATTCTCCACTAACTTGGTATGCTGCAACAGGAAGATAAGTTATTTCTTTAACTCTTGTCAGAATATCAAGATAAGGCATAGCCGGTTTTACCATTAAACAATCAGCACCTTCTTCAGTATCTAGTAAAGACTCTTTAATTGCCTCATTTGAATTAGCAGGATCCATTTGATAACTCCGTCTATTTCCAAAAGTAGGTGCAGAATTTGCTGCATCTCTAAATGGTCCATAAAAGGATGAACTATATTTTGTGGAATAACTCATAATTGGGATATTCTCATAGCCTGAGTTATCGAGTGCTTCTCTAATATATTTTGTATGTTCGTCCATCATATCTGACGGAGCCACCATATCAACTCCAGCTTCTGCATAACTTAATGCAGTTTTAGCCAATGTGTCAAGTGTTTTTTTGCGATTAATTGTTCCATCTTCGTTAAAAAAGCAACAATGACCATCTGATTTATATTCGCATAGACAAACATCACCTATTATATACATTTCTGGATCGATTTCTCTAATCTTTTTAATAGCTTTTTGAATAATTCCATTTTGGTCATAATCACATTGAGCTTCAGGATCTTTATGATTTGGAACACCAAATAATAATACAGCGTTGATGCCTAACTTGTTTAACTCTTTAATTTCATTATTTAACATATCTAAGCTTAAATGGTATTGTCCATTCATGCTTGGAATTTCTTCTTTAATATTATTACCTTCTACTATGAATAAAGGATAAATAACATCATTTATATCTAAACGATTTTCACGAACTAACGATCGAATCGCTTTATTTTTTCTTAACCGTGTTGGTAAAATCATTTTTAATCGTTTCTATTAATCCATCTATTGAAAAATTTTTACTTTCTATAATATTTGGAAATCCTTTTAATTCCTTTGAAGTTTCTTTACCTATTGAATATACTTTAATCTTATCTTTTAAATCTTGATCTATCAGTTTACTGAGATTACGAGCAATAGTTGAACTCGTCGCTGTTATAAATTCAATTTTTTCATTTTTAATTATTTGATTTAAGTTCGGATGTTCTTCAATAATATCGTAAATACCGATTTCATCTACTTGAGTAATGGTTAAACTATTTAAAAAGCTTTTATTTATTGAAGTAGACCTAGGTATTAGAACTCGATCGTTTGACGTTAACTCAGACTTTAAAACTTCAATAATCCCATCAGAGCTATATTCATTAGGAATATAATCTGGAATTAAGCAATATTGGTTAAGAGCTTTTGCTGTTCCTGGTCCAATAACACAAATTTTTAGATCTAGATTTCTAATATCTATTCTAGATTTTCTTATTAAATCAAAGAAAATCTCAATACTTGTTGGACTCGTAAACACTAGAAAAGAATATTCCTCAATCTTCTTTAACTTCGATTGAAGTTTTTCTATTCCAAATATATTTTTTTTAATCTTTATTAAAGGAACTATTTCAGTTTCTATTCCCAAATCATTAATAGACTCTGAAAGATTATCATAACTTCGTTTAGGTCTTGTTATGAGAATTTTTTTCTTATTTTGTTGAAATTTTTCTAAATGATTTATAATTTCACCGATTAAAATAATTCCTGGTTTCTGTGCTTTTAAATCTTGACTAGTAAAACTTAGAAGTGTTCCCTTTTGAAAACCTACTGGTTTATTATTTAAATTACTAATTAAAGCAACTGGTGTATTAAGATCTTTACCAGCTTGAATTAAATTATTACAAATTTCATTTATATTAGAAACACCCATTAATATTAAAATGTTTCCATTAAAATCAGCTAAATTTTTAAAATCAATTAGACCTAAGTCGTGTCCCGTTAAAATTTGGACTGAATGATTATAATTGCGATGAGTTAAAGGAATATTAAGTAAAACTTCAAGTGTTTGTATTGAACTAATTCCTGGAATAACTTCAAATCTTACTCCATTTTTATTTAAATATTCAATTTCTTCACCTGCTCGTCCAAATAAGAATGGATCACCACCTTTTAATCTAACAATTCTTTGATAATTTCTAGATAATTGGGCTAATAACTCATTTATTTCTTCTTGTTTATAAGAATGTTCATCTTTTCTTTTTCCTACAAAAATCTTCTTGCAATTGTTATTAGATAAGCTTAAAACATCTCTTGGAATTAAAGAATCATAAACAATTACATCTGCAGTTTCAATTAACTCTTTAGCTCTTAATGTAAGTTGATTTAATTCATTAATTCCTGAGCCAACAAGATAAACTTTACCCAAGGTTATCACCCAGATCTATTTTCAATTCCTCTAATTCATTGAGGAATTCGTTTTCAGATAAATAGGATTTAATAAAATCTTTTTGTTTTCCTTCTGGAAAAGTTGTAATTTTAACAGTGATTTTATTATCTTCATTATTAACTAATGCTCCAAAAGGAACAGTACAGTCTATGTTAAAGGTCTCCTGAATTTTGAGTTCTAGGTTAGCTTCTTTTGTCGTTTTTTGGTCTTTTGTTACTTTTAAAAGATCTTTTATTTCATCATTATCTTTTACTGTTTGGAAAGCCAAAACTCCTTGAAGTGGAGCAGGTGTAAACTCTAATTCATTTACATATAAATTATTATCTGCTAATTTTTTATTATCAATTTCTAATCTGTTTAAACCCGCTTTTGCCAAAATTATTCCATCAAAATTTTCGTTTAGGAGCTTTTTTATTCTTGTTTCAACATTTCCACGAATATTTTTAGCTTTGAAATTGTCATTTAAATTAGCTAAAAAAGTTTTCCGACGAATACTTCCAGTACCTATAACCATCTCATTATTAATTCCTTCAATATCTTCAATTGGGGTCTTAGTTATAAGAACGTCTACAGAATCCTCTCTTTCTGGAAAAATATCAAGAATTTTTGTATCTTCTAACTGATTTAAATCAATATCTTTTGCACTATGAATTGCAAAATCAATTTCTCCATTAGTCAAAGCATTATTAAACTCTTTAATAAATGAAGCTTTTCCACCCAAACTTTGAATAGTTCGTTTTATTCTCCTATCTCCCGTTGTCCTTATTGGTTTAGCTATGAAAATCTTTTCAGGATACTCTTTTGCAAGTTTCTCTATAATCTTGTTTGTTTGTCTTAAAGCTAAATTGGACCTTCGAGTACCAATTCTTACAACTTGTTTATTTTTACTAATGATTGAGTCATTGTATTCTCTTAGTTCTTTTACACTGAAGTCTTGTAATCGTTTAAACTCTTCTAGCCGTTCTTCAGGAGTTAAACTCTTATTTAAATTTAATAATTCTCTAGCTTCAGTTAAAAGTCTAAGATAAGACCTAAATTCAGGTCCAAATTTTTGTTTAATTTCATCTTTTATTTTTTTTGCTAAAAATGGAAGTTTCCCCGAAGTACTAACACTAACGAATAAATTATCAATCTGAAAGCTTGCAGGAAATTGAAAGTTTTCTTCTTCATCATAATTTACTGAGTTTGTTATTAATCCCATATCTTTTCCAATTTTAACAATAGACATATTTAATGGAGTATTATTAGTAGCAGCAACAACTAAGTCAAAACCAATCATGTCATTATAATTAAAAATCTTATGCTTAGTTTTAAATAATTCTAAATTTAGATTTTCTGGAAATTCTTCAGATAAGATAGTTACATCACATCCATATTCGCTTAATTTTTCAGCTCTATCTAAACCAGTTTTACTAGCACCAACTACTAAAGCTTTCTTGTTTGAAAAGTTATAATTTATCGGAGCAAACATTTGATTAATCCTTATACTTAAATTAACTAAATTTATTCTCTTTGTGAGCGATCAGTATAAATACTGGATTCTCTGCTTTTAACATTATATTTTCTTTACAATCAATACTATGAGAAATATTTAAATTGATTAACTCAACATTTTCATACAGCTTTTTAAATTCATTGTATGCTAAATAACAATTATTTAGAGTTACGAAATTAGCCGCTATCACTCCTGAATCGGAGAGAACTTTTGTCGATTCATTTATTATTTCTTCTAAATTTCCTCCAGATCCACCTATAAAAATTTTTTCAAATTTCAAACCATTATAAGATTTTAGGTACTTAACAGATTCTTTGTTAATAACTTTTAAATTTTCTAATCCAAATCGATTTTTATTTCGTTCAATTAAATGACAAGCAGCTTCATTTTTATCTAAACTAATAACTTCACCCATATAGGCTAATTTAGCCGCTTCACAAGCAATACCACCTGTTCCTCCTCCTAAATCTAAAAAGCGATCTTTTGGATTTATCCCCATTAGTCCTAGTGTTAAAATCCTGGTCTCCCTTTTGGTTAAAGGAACTGTTCTACTTTTTTTATCATTTCGAATAAATTCAAAGTCATAAAAGAAATCCATTTTAGTTATCTAAGATACTTAGTATTGATAAAGTAGATTGATTATAATTTAAAAAATCTTCCGGTTTTCCTCTTGTAATAAGTTCATTTTCATAAGAGAGATTTTCCCCTAATATAAACTCCTTATTACTATTTAAGAAATATTCAGAGAGATCTTTTAGACAATTTTTATTACCTAATAATATTACAAATTCATTTAATGAATCAAGTTCTTTTAGATCAAAATTTCTGCCATGTAAACTTAAAATTGGTATTCCATTTAATGGTCTTTGCAGTTTTGAATAAAAATAAGTAACAGATGAAATTCCTGGAACTATTTCTATTTTACACATCGCTTTAAACCTTTTCTGAATTAATCCAGTTAAAGAATAAAGTTCTGGATCCCCTGATACAATAAAGGCTACAGAATTGATGTCTTCCAATTTCTTCTCAACTTCATTGAATAATGTATTAAAATCTGTTTTTATCAAAAGAAATTTTTTTATACAATCAAAACTATTTATTAGTCTTTTACTCCCTACAACTAAATCAACTGATTTAACTAAAGCTTTTGTTTTATTTAGAATGTAATCGGGATGACCAGGTCCTGCTCCTAAAATATAAATTTTCTTCATTCTTTAAACTGTATTAAATTATCTTCATTGATAGTTTTTGAAAGTAAACCTGTTTTATTTGAAAATAAAACTACGTCTACATTTAAACCAACTCGTTTTAATACTCGATCCTTAACTTTATTGGCAATTATTTCATAGATATCTTCAAAACCACTATTTTTAATTAATTCAATAACTTGTGTTGTCGTTTTTGACTCCATAACTTTATTAATTAATGTTGTAGAGGCTCCCATAGCTGCTAAATTAGCAGCTAAAATTTCCATTCTTGCATCAGCAACTTTTGAATGAGTTTGAAATATTCCGCCAGCAACTTTAATAAGTTTTCCCAAATCACCGATAATTAGAATATTTTCAAAACCTAATTCCTGAGCAATATCAAGACTATCCCCAATAAAATTGCTCATTTGAACAATTAAATTAGGATTAATCCCTAAAGATACAGCAAAATTTTGACCATAATTGCCTGGAACTAAAACAACTGCCCTTTCAATATTTTGAGAAAGCACTTGTTTTAACTCATAATAAATAGTCTTTATTATTGCTTCATTACTCATAGGTTTTACAATTCCAGTTGTTCCGAGTATTGATAATCCATCTTTAATTCCTAAACTTGAATTTAATGTTTTAGAAGCTAACTCTTTTCCATTAGGAATACTTAAAGTTATACTTACTCCTAAGTTTGTTTTATTATTTTCAGATAAAATTCTTTTTACGTTTCTACATATATTTATCCTTGGAACTGGATTTATAGCTGCCTCTCCAATATCCACTGCTAAACCCTTTTTTGTACATTTTCCTATTCCTTTACCACCAATAAGCTTAATTCCAGGTGATTTATTTAATTTTACTGTTGAAAATATTTCAACTCCATCTGTAACATCAATGTCATCACCAGAATTTTTAATAACTGAAACCGTTGCTAAATTTTGTGTTCTTTCTTTAACTTGACAATCAAAAAAATACTTTTCACCATTTGGTAATTCGATATTTACAGTTTCTACATTTTGTTCTTTTAATAGACTTTCTAAAGCAGCTATAGTTGCGGCACAAGCACAAGCTCCGGTTGTAAAACCAGTCTTTAAAAAAATAGGGTGTTTTCTATTCATTAATTCTTTTTTATTAAAATAGTTGTCATATAAGAAAGGGATTCGTTTAAATCATCAATATTAGTCGAAATCATTTCGTTTTCAAAACCGATATTGGAATAAATTATAAGTTTTTTCTCTAATTTTAATTTCAATAATAATTCTTTTAGAAACTTAATTCGCTTCTTTATAATTCTAAGGATTATAATACTTTCATTATTATCTAAATCACTTATTATATTTTCTTTTGAAGAATTTAAATTTATTATTGCTAAATTTTGCTTTCCTATAACTAATGGAATTTTTAAATTAGCAGATAATACAGAAAATGAGGAAATTCCCGGTATTACTTCAACCTGATCTTTAAAATTATCTATTAAATAATAGACAGTACTATAAATAGCAGGATCACCTAAAGTTATAAAGGTACAATCACTCTCTGTTAATGTCTGTTTTATTGTTTCTTTTATTACTTCAAAGTTCTTTTCTTTTATTTCCTTATTAGCGGTCATTGAAAACTTTAGAGGAATAAGTTTTTGTGAACTGTTGATAAAATTTTTTATTATTTCAAATGCTAAATTCGACTCTTTGTTTTCAATATAAAAGATAGTTTTAGAATTCTCAATTATGTTTTTAGCTTTAATAGTTAATAAATCAGGATCTCCCGGTCCTACTCCAACAAGATATAACTTATTCATTTTTTTCACTTTGATACAACAAAGCATTTATTATGGCAGTAACAACTGTACTACCACCTTTTCTACCATTGGTTCTGATAAATGGAATATTTGATAAACTATCTAAATTCTTCTTAGATTCTTCAGCTCCAACAAAACCAACAGGACAACCAATTATTAATGGAATTTTTATACTCTCATCTAATGTTCTTTCAATTAAATGATTTAAAGCTGTAGGTGAATTACCGATTGCAAATATATCAATATTTCCTTGTTTTAGCGCTTTATCAATTCCAATTATTGCTCTAGTAACATTTTTCGCTTTTGCCACATCTATTACATCTTCATCATGAGTGAAATTATAAATATGAGAATCAGTATTCTTCAAAACAGTCTTATTTACTCCTGAAGATATCATTTGAGTATCAGTGTAAATGTTAACTCCATCTTTAATTAAATTATTAAAGGCTTCTATTGGTTTATTTACAAACTCTAAAATTTTTTGGTATTCAAAATCTGCAGTTGTATGAATAACACGTATAATTATATTTTTTGTATTATCCTTGGGTAAAAATTCTCCTAATTCATTAGAGATGATTTTAAAGCTCTTTTTTTCAATTTCAGTTGGATTTGTTATATATTGTTTCAACTGATAAACCACCTTTTACTATATGATTAATTTGAGTTTGAAATTCTCCCTTTTGTGGAAACATTTCATTATAAACATGTATATCTTTTAAAATTTCTTTAGTATTTGTTTCCTTATCTAATATAAGTCCAATGATTGAACCAGTATGACCACATATTAAACCTGGTAAATTATAACGGGACCTTAAAGAAAGAAAAAATGTAGCAGAAGGATCTTTTAAACATCTTTGGTTTAAAATATAGCTTCCAGTAGAAGCTTCCCCTATTAAATTAAGATCTTCATTTTTAAGTCCAAAATTAAACATTTCTAAAAGTGGCTGAAAATACTTTTCTTCTCTTTTAAATTCTTGATTATAACTAAAACTTAAAGTATCAACTTTAAAATCTTCTCTTAGGATTAAAAGCAATTTAGCTTTTATAAAAGAATTAAAGGAATAAAGAATACTTCCATTATATTGATTAAATAAGTTTAAATTACTAAAAAAAGAATTATCTGTTGGTTCTATATCAGTTAAAATTTTACCTATTTCTTGTTCTGAGATATCTACAAAAAAATAAGTAGCCAGTGCCTGGGTTAAAGAAGCTAAATCAGCTGTCGAACTACCCATTCCTATTGATTTTGGAATTGGAGAATTAATGCTGATATTTAATCCATTAAGATAACTTCTGTTAATTCCGTATTTATTGAAAAAAGAATTTATTAAAGTTTCTGCTTTAAAATCTAATTTTTGTTCTTGGTTTCCCTCTTTAATATGAGTTGTTGAATAGATATCAATTGGTGCAGAAACTAAACAAGGTTGACTACGCCAAATTCCTTGAACAAACTCTCCACATGTAGCCGGAGCACTAACTTTTACTTCCATCTGCTAAATCTAATATAAAATTTAAAAATTTAAGACCATCCCTTTGGGCATAAAAATGAATATGTGGATAAAAACCAAAAGTATTTTTGAACCTTATCCCATCATTCCAAGTTTTTCGACCTTTGGTGATTTTAAAAAGATATTTAGGTTTTTTCTTAAAAATAATATCACTATAATGAAATTCATGACTTTTTAGTTTAATACCATCAAAGTCTAAGTCATTATAACCAAATCGAACAAGATGATTTTTAAAATCAACGTTACAATTAAAAATTCCTACACCTTTATAGCTTTTATTTTGATATGTTATTTTTTCAGAAAGATAAATAAATCCGCCACATTCAGCTATACAGGTTAATCCATTCTTAAGTTTTTCTTTTAAATCATTCATAAATGATTTATTTCTATTGAGTTCCTCTAAAAATAATTCAGGATAACCACCACCAAAATAGATCAAATCTAGATTCTCTGGGATTTTTTTGTCATGTATAGGTGAAAAATAAATTAATTCACATCCAAGTTCCTTTAATAAGTCTAGATTATCTTTATAATAAAAATTAAAAGCTTCATCTAATGCAATTCCAACTTTTAAAAATCTTTCCTTCTTAAAAGTAATATTTTTACCCTCTATTAGTTTTTGGTTATCAATATAATTTAACAATTGATCTAAATTAATTGTCTTAGTTATAATTTCGGAATTTCTAATTAAATTCTCTTTTAATTTTTTAATTTCAGTCGGATCTTTTAAACCTAAATGTCTTGATTCTAGTTCAATATCTAAATTAGGAATAAAACCTATTATTGGAATTTCAGAATAATTCGATAACTCACCTTTTATATATTCAAAATTTCTTTGAGTTGTTCTATTTAAAATAATTCCACTTATTCTATATTCTTTATACTCAACCAGTTTTATGAACCCTAAAATCTCAGCTAAAACACTTTGGGCTTTACCTTTACAATCGACTAGTAAAATAATTGGAATATTTAAGACTTTAGCTAAATCAAATGAACTTCCATTTGAATCTAAATCTTTACTATTAATACCATCAAATAAACCCATTACACCTTCAATAATTGATAAATCTTTATCCTGACTATGTTTTAAATACAAAGATTCGACATTATTAATTCCCATAATAGGAATATCAAGATTATAAGAGGGTGAACCAAGAATAGTTTCATGGTATTTTGGGTCAATATAATCTGGTCCTGCTTTAAAAGCAGCAATTTTATTATTTCTTTTTAATATTTCCATTAAAAGTAAAGTGACTAAAGTTTTTCCACTATTACTTTTAGTAGAAGCCAACATAAAAGCTTTCATAAAAAAAACGCCACGGGTGGCGTTAAATCAGCGGTTTATCTTACACGGAGATTTACGCCTCAAAACTAATAAAACAGTATCTGACTTACCCCTATGGATTCACAGTGACCGGATCGTTTTAGAATTTCACTAAATTCCTGTTTTAAAAGTTGATATAAATAATGTAACATAAAATTAGTTGCATTAACAATTATAATAATATGATTTTCTTTAAATTATTATAATTAACCAAAGTTTAATTATAAAATTTCTTCCTCATCTTCAATTGTAGTTACTTCAACTTTAGTAATATTATTATTACTTATTTTTAAAGCTACTAACATAACATCCTCTATTCGAATTTGAGAATACCGTTGAACTTCTTGATTGTTTCTCTCTAATTCATATTTCATTAATTCCCCAATAGTTTTATAATTTTTTAAGATCGGAAGATTACATTTATTAATTAGATTTACTTTTGTTACTAAAGTATTCCCAGAAAAATATGTATTCTCCTCTTCTCTAAATTCAGTTATAAGGAATTTCTTAATAATAAATAGAATTGTAACTGAAAGAACTCCTACAGAAAGTACAACTGGAGAACTATGTTCTAAAATTATCGTTCTTGCAACTGCAAATAATAATGTTTCAATAACATTTTGTGAGGTTGGAATGATAATCATTTTTAAAAACTCAATCCCTACTATTAGAGATAGTGCAGAATCTAGAAAAGTATAAAATGTTTCTTCACTATTTACTTCTAATGGATGAGTTATTATACGATATATCATCTGAGCTACACAAATAATAATAATAACAGCAATAACAATTGCTAAGATTAATTCTACATATTCTGCGACACGATGAAGATAATCTCTAGTCTGTTTTCTCATAAAAAAATAGTAAATAATTCCGTTCTGTAATTATTTACTATTTTAGCTTGAAAATATTTAAATAAAAAGAGGTTTACCTATTTTGATTCTTACCTTGTTGAACTGCTAGCTGTCTTGCTCTTAATTGTCGTTGTCGTTTTAGTCTTCTTAATCGTTGTCTTCTTAATACTTTTCTTCTATTATGAACATAGATAAGTCTCCAAATAATTAGAAGAATTAGAACCGTAATAAATAAAATTAAACCATACTTTAATAAAGTATCTGTTAAGTTCCGTATTGTTACCTTATCTGTATTATATAGCGGAATACTTTGAGTCTGTTCACCATTTTTAATTTCCAAAGTAGCTATTTGAGTTAAAGGCTCAATCGATTGTATTAATTGGTAATTTTCTCCAATTGGTTTAATATAATCTTCATCCCAAATTATTTTTGTTTTAGGTTTTGAATCTGTAATTGGCATATAAGCATTTAGAGATTCAATTCCTGATAAACTTAGAGTCTTTGGTGAAGAAAAATGTGTATTTACTAAACTATACTTAGAAGTTAAAGCCTCATTATTACTTAAATCAACAAAACCATAATTACTATTTAATTCAGAAATAATAGAATTAATTTGATTGCCTATTACAGTATTACTAATATCAGAAATGGCACCAATTATTTGAGCATTATCTATTTCCGTTAAAAACACACCACATACATTATCACTATTAGTTTTAGATAAATATCCGGTCACTCTTGTATTTGTAGAACCAGACGTATTAATTTTGTTAATTTCATTAATTCTTTGGTTTAAAATAAATGAAACCTTTTGAATTTCGTTAGACGTTTCAGAAGAATCTGAATTGTCTTTTGATTCTTCTGACTTAACTATTTGATCTTTGTTATCTTGAGTCTCACTAGTTGACTCTTCAGTTTGTTTATCTAAGTTTGTTTCAGAGTGTTCAATTGAATCTTCTTGAACCTCTTCTGAATCTTCAGATTCCGTTTCTTGAATAGAGTTTATAATTGATAGGAATTCTATATTTCGGTTTTCAACATTAATAATCTGACTATTATTACTATCAGTTTGAGTCATTTCTTGATCCTCATTTATTTCCTGATTTGGCTCTTCTTGAGGACTATTCATTTTAAGTTCATAATTATCAGAATTAATAATTGAAGTTATATTATTATCACTTAAGACAGTTTGTGAAATTATTGTTAAGTCCTTAGCTGTTGTTGTATTCTTTTCTCCAGTGACATCTGAGAACCTAGTTTTACTTAATTTTAAATCTTTGCTAGTTTCATTTAACTTCTCAACAAATAACTTAAGAGCTTCAGTATTTTCAACATTACCGTTATCTGATAATTTTTTACCTATATTAATACCAAGTAATTTTGAAGCATTATCGTTGGACGTTAAAAGTAAAATATTTAGTAAATCTTGATATGTTAAAGTCTGTCCTTCTACAAAAATTCCAGTTTCATCTGATTGTAAAGACTTTATGTCATCTTTTGTTAATTGAATTGAATCACTGAGTTTTCCTTGTAGCGTATCAAAAGTAATTTTAGCGACTATTAAATCAGTTAAATCACCTAGATTTATTTCATTTTCTGACTCTTTATTTACTATTGTGCTTTTACTATTTCCTTCGATAACATAAGCTCTTTCATTTTCTTCAATTTCTGGAAGAGCTGCAAAAATTGTATTTGGGAGTAATGTAAAAAATATTAAACTTATTAATACTATAACTAAAACTCTTTTCATCTTTTTTTCCATTTCAATTGTTCTAATCGAGTTTAGCATAGAGATGTAAATGAAATTAGGAAAAATTGTATTAAAGAATAGTCATTCTAAAAATCTAGATTTGATATTTTAATATTAAAAATAAGATTATCAAATTTAATCTTATTCAACAAAGAATATTAGGTTTAATTCTAAAAAGAGAAAATTTTTGTTTAAAGTAAAAAAGGATTACAGTTTCCTGTAACCCTTAAGATTTTCTTAATCTTCAGCATTTTCAATAGCTGCTTGAGCAGCTGCTAAACGTGCAATTGGAACTCGATATGGTGAGCATGAAACATAGTCTAAACCAACTTTATCAAAGAACTTAATTGAGTTAGGATCTCCACCATGTTCACCACAAACTCCCATATGCATATCTTCATTTGTCTGACGACCAAGTTTAACACCAGTTTCAACTAATTGGCCTACCCCATGTTGGTCAATTGAAGCAAATGGATCTACTTGATAAAATCCTTTTTCCTTATATTCTTCAATAAATTTACCAGCATCGTCTCTGGAATATCCAAATGTCATCTGTGTTAAGTCATTTGTTCCAAATGAGAAGAATTCAGCATCTTCAGCGATTTCATCTGCTATTAAAGCAGCACGTGGAATTTCGATCATTGTTCCAACTTTATATTCAATATCGCTATTCTTTTCTTTTTTAACTTCTTCAACAGTATCAACAACTGTCTTTTTAACATCCTTTAATTCTTCAGTCATTCCGACTAATGGGATCATTATTTCAGGAACAATGTTGGCACCTGTTTCTTCAGCAGCTTCAATGGCAGCTTCCATAATAGCTCTTGTTTGCATTGCAGCAATTTCTGGATAAGTAACAGCTAAACGAACACCACGATGCCCTAACATAGGATTGAATTCCTTTAAGCTATCGATATTAGCTTTCATTTCTTCAACTGTCATTCCCATATCATTTGCTAAAGCTTCGATATCTTCTTCTTCAGTTGGTAAGAATTCATGCAGTGGTGGATCAAGCAAACGTATTGTAATAGGATTATCTTTCATAATCTTATACATTGCCTTGAAGTCTTCCTTCTGCATTGGTTCTAATTCATCTAAATATTTTTCTCTAGTTTCTTTATCTTTTGAGAGGATCATACGACGAACAGCAGGAATTCTATCTTCATCGAAGAACATATGTTCTGTACGTGTTAGTCCAATACCTTCTGCTCCGAAGTCTAAAGCTTGTTGTGCATCTCTTGGAGTATCAGCATTTGTACGAATCTTTAATCTTCTTACATCATCTGCCCAGTCCATAATAGTTGCAAAGTTACCTGATAATTCTGGTGGAACAGTTTTAATTGAACCTTCATAAACTTTTCCAGTTGAGCCGTCTAAAGAAATCCAGTCACCTTCATTATATACTTTACCGTTTGCAGTTAAGGTCTTATTATCTTCGTCAACATTGATTTCTTCAACACCAGCTACACAACATGTACCCATACCGCGAGCAACAACTGCAGCGTGTGAGGTCATTCCACCACGTGATGTTAAGATACCATTTGAAGCATGCATCCCTTCAATATCTTCAGGAGATGTTTCACTTCTTACTAAGATAACATCTTCACCGTTTTCAGCGGCTTCTTTTGCTTCATCAGCTGTAAAGTAAATTTTACCAGTTCCGGCTCCTGGTGATGCTGCTAATCCTTCAGCTATAACAACTCCATCTTTTAGAGCCTCTTCATCAAATGTCGGATGTAGTAATTGATCTAAAGCTTTTGCTTCAATCATTTCTAACGCTTGTTCTTTAGTAATTGATCCTTCATTATACATATCTACAGCAATTTGGAGGGCAGCTGGAGCAGTCCTCTTACCATTACGTGTTTGGAGCATAAATAAACGTCCATCATCAATGGTAAATTCCATATCTTGCATGTCATGATAGTGATCTTCTAACTTCTGAGCTGTTTCTGCAAACTGTTCGTAAACGTCAGGCATTTCTTCTTTTAAACGAGCTATTGGTTCTGGAGTTCTAATACCAGCAACAACGTCTTCACCTTGAGCATTTATTAAATATTCGCCATATAATTTGTTTTCTCCAGTTGCTGGATTTCTTGTAAATGCAACACCAGTACCGGAATTATCGCCCATGTTACCAAATACCATACTTTGGACATTAACAGCTGTACCATAATCATGTGGAATTTCATTTAAATTACGATAAGCAATAGCTCTTGGATTGTTCCATGATTTAAAAACAGCTTCAACAGCTTTAATTAACTGATCTTTAGGTTCCGTTGGGAATTCTTCACCAGTTTCTTCCTTAACAATGGCTTTATATTTATCTACAACTTCTTTTAAATCGTCAACTGTTAAGTCAGTATCATATTCATATCCTTCACGTTCTTTGATTTCGTCAAGAACATTTTCAAATTTGTTCTTATCAATTTCTTGAACAACATCACCAAACATTTGGATAAATCTACGATATGAATCCCAAGCGAATCTTGGATTTCCGGACTTTTTAGCTAAAGCTTCAACAGTTGTATCATTTAGACCTAAGTTTAAGATCGTGTCCATCATACCAGGCATTGAAATACGAGCACCTGAACGGACTGAAACTAAAAGTGGATTTTCTTCATCACCAAAACTCTTACCGGAAATGGCATTTAATTCATCCATACTTGCTTCGATTTGTTCTAACATTTCATCTGTAAGTTGATTATCTTGATCCAAGTATTCTAAGCAAGCTTCTGTTGTTACTGTAAATCCCTGTGGAACAGGTAATCCAATTTTAGTCATTTCAGCTAAGTTAGCACCTTTTCCACCAAGAAGATTCCTTTGGCTGGCATCACCTTCGCTGAATAAATAAACCCATTTTTTTGACATACATCCTCCAAATTTTTAGATTCTAGTTAAAACTCTAATTAGTATAGCATATTCGTAAACAATTAATCCTATTGTCTCAAAATTTCTAATACTTCTCTAGATTTTAAAAATAGGTTAATTAAATATTTGTTCCCTCAAGTTTTTCTTTTAAAGCTTTTATCTCTTTTTCTACCTTAAAAACTTGAGCACCCCGTGTATTATAGTATATATTTTCTAAATTGGAACTGATTAAATCTAGAGAATTATTAATTTGTTCTATATTATTTGGATTTTCTCCATTTTCTAATTCATTATTATAATAAGTGAATATATAAATTAAATCATTTAGATTGTCATCTCTATACTCACTATTTGCATTGAAAATATTTTCAACTAATTGGAATACTTTTTTTATTTTTTCTTCCATATCATCAACAATATTTTTTTCTTTTAGGTCTATAACAATATTATTTAAATTAGAAAGATTTGGATCTACATACTTATCAGATGAATAAACATTACTTTCAGAATCATATAAACCTGAATCATCATATAAGTCAAAGGACTCTATATAGTCAAAATCAGAAATTTTTTCCTCTTCCAAAATTTCATCTTCTATATCCGGTTCCCCTTCAGGAACTGTTTGGTATCGATAGAGAAAACAACCAGCTATAATTAAAATTATTGAGATTTCTAGTGAAGATATAATGTATTTTAAATTGAAACTTAAACAAGTAGCTAAAAAATAAAGAATAGCAATAATTATAATAATTTGGCTTACTCTTTTTAACCATTCTCTATTTAAATGTTTAATATGAGTAGTTCCTTCAAGAAACAACATTGAAATAATAATCCCAAAAAGTGCAAAAAAAATGTCTCCTGAAAAACTAGAACCATTTATAACTATCTGATTAAACAGACGAAAAAAATAAAATTCAATAAAACTTAAAATTATAAGAAATAAATAAAACATTTTATAACCCTAAAAAAATAACCCCTCTATTGAGGGGTCTATTTTTAATAGTTAACTATTAGAGGTTCAAAATAACCTTGTGGATGTTTACAAGCTGGACAAATTAATGGAGCTTCTTTAGCTTCTGTAACATAACCACAATTTAAGCAAATCCATTTAATCGGTTCTGGTTTTTTAAATAAAACACCTTCATTCATTTCTTGAATTAAAGTGGTAAATCTTTCTTCGTGATCTTTTTCAATTCCAGCTACCAATTCAAATTTTTCAGCTATTTCTGGGAATCCTTCTTCTTTTGCTACTTTTGAGAATTCAAGATAATCATCTTCTTCAATTCTTTCAGCATTTTGAGCAGCCATTAAATTAACTAATGTATCTGTCTTACTTAATTGAGCTGGGAAGAAAGGTTTAGAAGCTTCAAGTATTAATTCCGTATCTGCTAATTCTTCTCTATCAGTTATTTCAGTTAAAAATACTTTAAAATGTTCGCTTTCATTTGAAGCTGTTTTTGTAAATATATCTGAAATCTGAATTAACTGACCTTTACGAGCATATTTTGCATAGCGATTGTAACGTTCAGCAGCTTGAGCTTCACCCGCAACACAATTCATTAAATTTTTAATGGTTTCGGTCCCTTGTAGATTTGGCATGAAGTTTCTCCTCCTGATATTTCGTCTTTATACTGATAATTTTATACCCTAGTATTTTTAAATAAAACAAATTTAATAATTAAAACAACGAGATAATTATAATAATTCAAATTAAACTGAACAATTGTAAATTTAATTTAGTTATTACTTTTACATTCTTAAAGCTTATTTACTAAGTCTTTCATACATAAAAAAGTTTCTTCAGATAGTATATGTTCTATTGAGCAGGCATCCTGTTCAGCAATTTCCTGATCTACTCCTAAAATTTCATTTATGAATCGTGTAATAGTTTTATGCCTATCATAAATTTGAGCTCCCTTTTCTTTTCCTTTTGGAGTTAAGTAAATTTGGCGATATTTTTCGTGTTCGACAAATCCTAATTTTTTTAATCTTTTAACTGCATCATTTGCACTGGCTTTACTAACATTCATAGCCTCAGCAAGATCAGTTATTCGGACACCTCGATTATCAATTAAATCGTCCAAGTATAATTGCTCAATATAATCTTCAATAGATTCAGACAAGCTATTTTTTCGATCGACCATGTATTAACCTAAGGCACTTTCTAAAACTATAAAACAGAGTAAAAATTCTAATTGACTTAATTCAATAAAAAATCCTAATATATCCCCTGTGACACCATTTGTTCTTCTAGTTACAATATATCCTAAAATATAATTAATAATAATTATAATAAAGAAAGAAATAATACTGTTAAAATTTGTCAAGAAGAATAATAAAATAAGTATAATTAAAGTATATCCGATAAATATGAAAAAATTGTCATATTTACAAAAGTTATAACCTAAACCATGGTTTTCTCTATTTGGTCTAAATAATGCACCAATTTCAATTGCACTGAATCGACCAATTATTGGAAATATAATGAGTAACACAGCATTATTATAAAAAATAAGAAATCTGATAAAAATATATAAGGAAAGAATGAATATAATTAAGCTGATATTACCAAAAGTTCCAATATTGATGTCTTTCATAACAGCTAGTATTTTAGATTTATCTTTGTTCGAGTATAAAGCATCAACAGTATCTGCTACTCCATCAAAATGAATACAGCCTGTTAAAAAAAGATAACAAAAGATTAAAATTAATGCTTTTATTGATGGTTCTAATTTTAAAAAGTTTAAAAGGAAATTAATTCCAAATAAAATAATGCCTATTACAGAACCTATCAATGGTATCAGTAACATCGATTTAAAAAACGATTTTTCTGAAAAATTTTTTAATGCAGGTATTGGTAACCTTGTAAAAAATGATAAAGATATAAGAAATAGTTTCATAATATGTTTAATTACGATAAATCAATTTTAGCCAAATTAGATATAGCGTTTGCTTCTGGTGACCGAATAACAACTGAAAATGAAGTAGTTTATTATGATTACTTTAATACTCATTTACGTTGGTTATGTGGATTTAATAATGATATGATTAATGATCAAATTCAAAAAGACGTTAATTTTATCCAAAGCAATAAAGGTCACTTAGATTTACTAATAAAACAAGTAAATTCAATTTTATTAGAACCTATTCAAAAAAATTATAACTTAGTTAATTATTATAATGAAAATACTTTTAAGATATTAAATAATACAACTGAAAAAGAATTAGATATTATTTTTTTGACTGATTTAATTTATCCAGATAAAGATAATTTCAAAAATTTCTTTGATGAAATAGATTTAGATATTCCAGAAAAAGAAAAAAATAAAACTGAAGAAGGATGGTCTAAAATTCAAATTAAGAAGTATTTTAAAACAAATAGAAAAAAAATCGGATTTTTCGTCCTTTCTCCTTTTTTAATTCAAAAAGGTATTTTTATTTCAAATGAAACAATTAAATTTATTGAAAAACTTTGTAGCAAATATAAAATTTCATTTATTTGGGATGAAAGTTTAACTGGATTCTTTCGGAGTGGAAAGTTTTATCTTTTAGAATACTATAATGTTGTTCCTGATTATATCTCGATAAATGCACCAATTTATCAAGATAGTCAAATTAATATTTTAATTTTAAATAAAAAAATAAAAAGAAAACAAAAGAAGTTATTAACATCAACAACGTTTGGAGCAGAATCAAAAATTATATTATTACATAGTATTCTTCATTTCTTGAGTCATTATGATATGAAAAGTTACATTAAAGCTATTAGTAATAGATTAGAACATAAATTGAAAGCTTTACAAGCGAATTTTCATAATCGTTTCAGTTATAAAGTTTGTGGTCTTATTTGTCTTTTAAATTTTTCACTAAAAAATTATGCTGAAAGAATTTTTCAAGATTTTGTTAAAAAACATTCAATTCTTTACTATAATACTAATGAGAGTATAATTTTATTACCACAGATAATCCTAACTTCAAAAGCTGTGGATTTGTTTATTCAAAACATTAATGACTTTTTTAAAGAAGGGATTAAATTATCCAACTCCTCTCAATAAATTATGAGCTCCTAATGGGGCTCTTTTTATTTTAATTTTTCAGAGGATTAATTAAAAAATAACATTTTTTGCTTTAACTCCTACAGTTCCTGTTTTCCAGATTAATGAAGGC
>CANQOZ010000013.1 GCA_947625585.1 uncultured Eubacteriaceae bacterium | reverse complement strand
AGGCTAAACACCCGGCAGTACCTACCTTTTCATCCCTAACGTAGCCCTCGAAGAGCTTGGATTAAACTGTCAATAGAAAATTCATTGAACCACGAACTTCAAATTTTCAGTTTATTATCTGATTTATCTGTCTTTTCAAATTTTTTCAATTCCATTTTATAACAGTCATTAAATAATTTTGAAAATTCTTCTTCTGTTATATTTAATTTTGTGACGATATGTTTTCCAGAGCTGCTTAGTTCAACCAAAAATCCTAAGTCTGGATTCTGAAGCTTAAAATCTAAGTCTTCATTAATTAAAATATTAACAGTTTCAAATTCTATTGGTAGTTCGAGTTCAAGTAAATTTGATTCAAGAATTTTTACTTGATCCGATTTGAGCAACCATAATTTGGAACAAACATTTTCATAAGCGATTTCTTCGTTGGATTTTTCGAAATGGATTTCCTCCATATCTAGAGCCAAATCAAGAATGTCTTTATTAAAATAATTAAGCAGCCTTGTACTATCTTTAAAAAGAAAGTCCATAAGTATTTGTGTATTATTTAAATCATTGAGGAAAGTATAAAATTCTTTTGGGTTATCAATACTATTTAAGCTGTCTTTTATGAAATTAATAAGCCTGACAAATTGGTCAGCTTCACTTTTTGAAGTTGTATGAAGTGAACGTAATCCTTTACGAAGGATAGTGATAAGGTATCGACAGAATCTATCTGAACTCTTTATTTGATTTTTTGGCCAAATGTTGGAGAGATTTAATTTATATTCTCCATCTTTTAATTGGTATTGTTCTTTTTTACTATTTTTGATTAATCTACCATAATCTTCTATTAAATTATTGTTTGACATTTTTGTACTTCCTAAAATTACAGTTTATACTGTTGAAATAAAATCTAAAGTAGTTTCAGTTTCTATCGAATTTTAAAGAATAAGTAACTGAAATCTAACAGACAAAAATATCTTGATAATAGATTTAAATGGTTTGCTTCACTAATATAGCTTATCTTGAACTCTATCCTTTTTAATTAAAATTTGCTTCAAAATCGTTGAGATTATTCCCTAATGTAAAGTTAATAAAACAAATTTGATAAAGTTTTAATTTTGTAAACGTATAAATTTTATTCGCTTCCTTAATTTAAAAAAGAAACAGTATCATTTATAATCTAATCAAATTTAAAATTGAAAGTAAACAATGAAAGCAATAATAACAGTTTTAGGAAGAGATAAACCTGGAATAATATTTCATGTTTCAGAAATACTTTATAAAGTAAATGCCAATATTGTTGATTTAGATCAGACTGTTTTAGAAGATAAGTTCTTTTCAATGATCTTAGTTGCAGATATTGATGAAATAAACTGTGACTATAATGATCTAAAAGATAAAATGGATCAATTAGGAAAAAAAATAAACTTACAAATCAAAGTTCAACAAGAAGATATATTCAATGCTATGTATTCTGTTTAATAATTTTGTAATAAATAATGGCTTATAACAATAATATATTAGAAACCATCGATATGATCGAAAAGGAGAACCTTGATATTAGAACATTAACTCTAGGGATTTCTCTATTAGATTGTATTGATTCCAACATTGATAGAAGTTGTGATAAAGTTTACAATAAACTAACTACTGTAGCTAAAAATCTAGTTCCAGAAGCAGATAGAATTGAAACAGAATTTGGTATACCAATAGTTAATAAACGTTTAGCTGTTACTCCGATAAGTATCTTGGGTTCAGCAACTGGTGAGAAGAATTACCTGAAATTTGCAAAAGTTTTAGATAAAGCAGCTGAAGATTTAAATGTTGACTTTGTTGGTGGATTTTCAGCAATTGTTCCAAAAGGATTTTCACCTGGAGATTTAAATTTAATAAACTCAATTCCAGAAAGCTTAGCTAATACCAATCGTGTAATGTCTAGTATTAATCTTGGTACAACTAAAGCAGGTATTAACATGGATGCTGTTAGGTTAATGGGAGATATTATTAAGAAAACAGCTTATTTAACCAAAGATAATGATTCAATTGGATGTACAAAATTAGTAGTTTTTTGTAATGCTGTTGATGATAATCCCTTTATGGCGGGTGCTTTTCAGGGCATTACCCAACCTGATACTACTTTAAGTGTCGGTGTTAGTGGTCCTGGTGTTGTTCAAGAAGCTCTTAAGAAAATGCAAGGAGAACCTATCCAAGATCTTGCTGAAGAAATCAAAAGAATAGCTTTTAAAATAACAAGAGCTGGACAACTAATTGGAACTAGAGTCGCAAATAGATTAAATGTTAATTTCGGTATTATTGATTTATCACTTGCTCCAACACCAGATATTGGAGATTCCGTAGGTAGAATCCTAGAAGAGTTCGGTTTAGAACATACTGGTGGTCCGGGAACTACAGCCTGTTTAGCTATATTAAATGATGCTGTTAAAAAAGGTGGATTAATGGCTGCAAAATCTGTCGGTGGACTATCTGGAGCATTTATACCAGTTAGTGAAGATGAGGGAATGATTGAAGCGGCCTCGCTTGGACATTTGACTATTGATAAATTAGAAGCAATGACAGCTGTTTGTTCTGTTGGAATCGACATGGTTGCGATTCCGGGCGATACTGAAGCTTCTATTATTTCAGGTCTTATTGCTGATGAAGCAGCAATTGGAATGGTTAATTCAAAAACAACAGCTGTTAGAATAATTCCTGTTTATGGAAAACATGAAGGTGATTATGCTGAATTTGGTGGCTTATTAGGCAGAGCTCCAATTATGAGAATAAATAACTCAGACTGCAAAATGTTTATCAACAGGGGCGGATTTATTCCTGCTCCGGTGCATAGTTTCAAAAACTAATCTAGAAGAAGGAGAACTTATTGTGGAGGATGCATTAGTAGTAGAAGTATGTTGTAACACATATGGAATGGTTCGTGGTTGTATGGACTTAATAGACCAAATCGAAACATTAAATGATATTGTGGATGAATTAAATTTAGAAAGACCAATTGAAGTTGTTCCAGTTCAATCACTAGAAGGCGCTGATATTGAAGAAAATAATCCAGTAGCTAAAGTGGGTGAAGTTGTAATTACCAATGCTACACCAGCTGGTGTTATGGAAATAATTTTAAATGAAACAGGTGGAGAACAATATAAATGAGAGACGATTTTACGCCTATTACCAATTTACGAAGAAAAGTATTTGAAGCAATTGCTAAATTAGCTTGGGAAACCCCACCAGAAAAATATGCTGAAAGAATAGAAAAAATTCCGTTTGAAATTATCCCTGGTGAAGATGCTCATTATAGAGAATCCGTATTTAAAGAAAGAGCTATCATTGGTGAAAGAATTCGTTTAGCTTTAGGATTAGGATTATATCCAGTTGATGAACCATCACCAATATCTGAAGGAATTGAAGATATTACTATTCCTGAAATATATTATGAACCACCATTAATCAACGTTATTCCTTTTGCTTGTGATGCTTGTCCTACTAGAACAGTTTGGGTAACCAATAACTGTCGTGGATGTCTCGCTCATCCATGTGTCCAGGTTTGTCCAAAGGGAGCTGTATCAATTATTGATGGTGTTTCCGTTATTGACCAGGAAAAATGTATTAAATGTGGTCGTTGTATTCAAGCTTGTCCGTATAATGCAATTGTTGAATATGACCGTCCATGTGCTAAAGCTTGTGGTGTTGATGCTATTGGCTCTGACGAAAAAGGTAGAGCTAAAATCAATCATGACAAATGTGTTTCATGTGGTCTATGTGTAGTTAACTGTCCATTTGGAGCTATCACAGATAAGACTCAGATTTTCCAACTTATTCAAGCTATGAAAGAAGATGGCGAATTTTATGCTGAAATTGCTCCTGCTTTTGTTGGACAATTTGGACCTCTCGCTACTCCAGATATTATAACTGAAGCTATAAAAGCTTTAGGATTTGATGGAGTTTACGAAGTTGCTATTGGAGCTGATTTAGGTTCTGTTGAAGAAGCTAACCACTACATTAATAAAGTTCTTCACGGTGATGATAAATTCTTAGGAACTTCTTGTTGTCCTTCTTGGTCTGTTATGGCTAAAAGAGATTTCCCAGATATGGCTGAAAATATCTCAGGCGAATTAACTCCAATGGTTGGAACAGCCAGGATTATTAAACAACAACATCCAAATGCTAAAATCTGCTTTATTGGACCATGCTCATCAAAAAAACTTGAAGCAATGAGAAAATCCGTTCGAAGTGACGTTGATTTTGTTATTACTTTCGAAGAATTAATGGCAATGTTTGCTGCTAAAGGGATTGACTTAGCTAGCTTTAAAACTGAAGAAGAAGTCGATCAAGCAACAGGAGCTGGTCGTGGTTATCCGATTGCCGGAAATGTTGCTAAAGCTATTTCTGAAAACATTAAGAAGCTTGAACCTGATGCAAATGTTCAAACAGACCATGCTTCAGGTTTACGTGAATGTGCTAAGATGTTAAAACTTGCTCAACGTGGTAAACGTGATAAGTACTTATTAGAAGGTATGGCATGTCCTGAAGGCTGTATCGGTGGTTGTGGTACTTTATTATCAGAACGTAGAGCACAAATGAATGTTAATAAGTTCATTAAAGAAGCAAAAGAACAACTTGGTTTAGATTCAGAATATATGGATGATATCGCAGTAATGAAAGATATCAAATAATTCCAATTAGTTAATAAACTCCTCCCCCATATAGTTTAAAATTATATGGGGGATTTTTTTGAAAAAAATATGAAACTATCAGACATTTTAAAAGGAATAGATTATAAATTAGTCCAAGGAAGTTTAGATACGGAAGTAAATGATATCTCTGATGATTCTCGTAAAGTAAATAACGGTGATCTTTTCTTATGTATTAAGGGTGCTAGATTTGATTCTCATGAGAAGATCCAAGATGTTATTGATCAAGGAGCTTCAGCTATTATTATTGAAAGAGATTTAGATGAAATTGGTGAGATTAAAGGGAACCCAACGATTATTCAAGTAGACAACTCTAGACTACTTGAAGGAGAATTAGCAGCCAACTTATTTAACAATCCTTCAGAAAATTTAAAAACTATTGGGGTTACTGGTTCTAAAGGAAAAACAACGGTTACTCACATGATAGCTAATGTTTTAAAAGCCGATGGACAAAAAGTTGGACTCATTGGAACGAATGGAATTCAATATGGAGATACTTTCCACGTCTTAACTAATACAACACCTTCAGGATATGAAATGCAGGAAGCTCTTCGGGAAATGGTTGATGCAGGAGTTGAAGTTGTCGTAATCGAATGCTCTTCACAAGGATTAATGCAAAGAAGAACTGGTGGAATTCAATTTGATATTGGTTGCTTTTTAAATATTTCTGAAGGAGATCATATCGGGCCTACTGAACATAAGGACTTTAATAATTACCTTAGATCTAAAGGCCATCTACTCGAACAAAGTGATATGGCTGTAGTTTTTAAAGATGATGAACATTTTAATGAATTAATGGAACCTATAACCACTGAGTTAATCACATATGGATCTAATGAAAATGCTGACTACTTTTATTCAAATCCTGAAAAAATAATGTTAGATAATACTCCGTCTCAAGAGTTCCAAGTAAATGGTAAATTGGAATCGGACATAAAAGTTAACATGCCAGGTGATTTTAATGTTCAAAATGCCTTAGCAGCAGTAGCTATCTGTAATGAGTTAGGTGTTCCTATTGAAGCAATAAACAAAGGATTATCTACTTTAAAGATAAAAGGTAGATTCGACATTGTCTTTAAAAATGATGATTTATCTGTATGCGTTGACTTTGCTCACAACGGTTTAAGTACTGAACAACATCTAAAAGCATTAAGAGAGTATAATCCGAAACGTCTAGTCTGTATATTTGGAGCTGATGGTGGACGTTCACTTGATAGAAGGACTGGAATGGGTGAAGCAAGTGGAAATTTAGCAGACTTTTCTATTGTTACCTCTGGTCATAATAGATGGGAAACATTCGATGAAATATTTAAAACCATAAAAGTTGGTTTAGATCGAACTGATGGTAAATATATCGTTATTCCAAATAGAAAAGAAGCAATTAGGCATGCACTTGAAAATTATGAAAAGGGAGACTTAATAACTATTTTAGGTTTAGGTCATGAAAAATACCAGGAGGAAATGGGTGTTATGTATCCTTACAGCGATACAGATTATGTTTTAGAACTAGTTAATGAATTAGGATTATGAAATTTGCCTCCATAATAAGGAGGCTTTTTCTTGATGACACTTTAAAAATTAAATAAAACCGATTTGAACTATAGTAGGATTAATTAAAATATTGATTAATTAATTCCGACTAAATTTATTACCCATATTTTCTTTTATAATATTTTAGGTAATGTATAGTTACAAAAATTCTTTACTGAATTCTTTAAACTAACTTTCTTGTCAGTAATACACCAGAGATTCATAAAACCATAATAAGTTGCTACGATATCTTCTGTAAGCTGATTAGTATCAATTTCTTTACTTAATTCACCTGTTTTTATTGCAGAATCTAAAAAATCGCTAATTCTATCTATATAAAATTGTAAATCATAAATTCCAACTTTATTTTCTAATTTTATTGAATTCGCTAACCATGCTCTGCATATTTCTATTCCAATATCTTCAACTTCACGTGCTGATAGTATTAAAAAGTGCTTTATTTTTTCTTCAATACTACCTTTAATCGCTTTAGCTTCATTACTAATATTTTCAAATGCAGGTTTTGTAATTTCACTAATAATATCTTCCTTTTGTTTAAAATAGGTATAAAAAGTTCCCTTAGCTACATTAGCTTTCTCAGTAATCTCTTTAACGCTTATATTATCGTAACCGCTTAAAGCAACTAACTCAGTAGCGACCTTAATAAGTTGTTCTTTCTTACTCATAATTCCCCAAATTGACCGATGGTCAATTTATAGTTATACTTTTAATAGTTATTTTATCAATTTTTGGGAGGTAACATGCCTGAAACAAAAGATGTTGTTTTAATAACAGGTGCTGGTCAGATCAGCTTAGCCATAGCAAGAAGAATTGGTCATGGTAAAAAGATAATAGTGGGTGATAAAAATCTCAATAATGCTCAGGAATTTACAAGCATACTTTCTCAAGCAGGTTTTGATGCTGTTCCTATTTTAACGGATCTTTCATCTAGAGAATCAATAATTAACTTAATTGATAAAGGTTTGGAATTTGGACCAATAAAATATTTAATCAATGGAGCAGGTGTTTCCCCTTCTCAAGCTTCAATTGAAGATATTCTAAACGTAGATCTATATGGTACGGCTGTTTTACTTGAAGAGGTTGGTAAAGTTATTGAAGAAGATGGAGCCGGTGTTACTATTTCTAGCCAATCTGGATTTCGAATGCCTCAACTTTCAGCAGAAGAAGACAGATTATTAGCTACTACTCCAACTGAAGAATTACTTAATATTGATATTTTACAACTAGAAAATATTGATGATACTCTTCACGCTTATCAACTTGCAAAACGTGCCAACGAAAAAAGAGTAGTCTACAGTAATGGCGGAGGCAGTTATTTGGGGAGAAAAAGGAGCAAGAATTAATGCAATTGCTCCAGGAATTATTGTAACTCCATTAGCAGTAGATGAATTTAATGGTCCTAGAGGTGATTTCTACAAAAATATGTTTGCTAAGTCACCTTCGGGTAGACCAGGAACTGCAGATGAAATAGCAAATATCGCTGAATTATTGTTGTCTGATAAAGGTGAATTTATAACAGGTTCAACATTCTTAGCTGATGGTGGAGCTACAACAAGTTATTTTTACGGACCATTACAACCAGAACAAGAATAATTAAAAGAAAGAATAATAAAGATATAAGAAAACTTAACAAATTAATATCTCCGGATTTTATATTAAGCCATATGTGCAGTCTAAATTATTTTAAAGAATTTATTCAATTTAAAACTAAAACAATTCAATTAGTACAATCGAGAAAATACTATAGAATTCAATATTATTAATAAATAATTTTCTAATTAAACAAATCAATATTCACATATAATAATAAATTTTTATATTAGTTAAAGGAATGGAGGAAAGTCATAATTATATTAATGGCTTGTTTTTTAAATGGAAAAAATAAAATTAAATGATGGAAATGACATACCAGTAATCGGATTCGGTGTTTTTCAGGTCGATAATAATGGACCTACTTATGATGCTGTATTGCAGGCCTTAAAAGACGGTTATAGACACATTGATACGGCAGCAGCTTATTTTAATGAATCAGATGTTGGTAAAGCTATTAAAGATAGCGGAATTCCTAGAGATGAAATATTTGTAACCAGTAAGCTTTGGTTATCAGATTATGATAATCCTGAACGTGGGATTGAACGTTCTCTTAAAAATTTAGATTTGGATTATATTGATCTTTACTTACTTCATCAACCATATGGAAATGTCGAAAAGGCATGGAAAGCACTCGAAAAAGCTCAAAAAGAAGGAAAAATTAAATCTATTGGTGTTAGCAATATGACACCAAATATCTGGAATCAATATGTTCCTAATTTTGAAGTTATACCAGCTGTCAATCAAGTTGAATTTAATCCTCTGTTTCAACAAAAAGAATTAAGAGAAATCCTTGATGAAAATAATGTAATTTTAGAAGCTTGGTATCCACTTGGACATGGTAATGCTGATCTTTTAAACAATCCTGTAATAGTAGAGTTAGCAGAAAAATATGGAAAAAATCCAGGTCAAATAATATTAAGATTTGAAATACAGGAAAATGTCATTACCTTACCTAAATCCATTAATCCTGAAAGAATAAAAGGTAATATTGATGTCTTTGATTTTGAATTAACTGATGACGAAATGAATAAAATTAGAAGCTTAGATACAGGTGTTGGAAGTCATAATCCAGAAGCACCTGGTGTATCTGAATCTCTTTTAAATGCTTTTGTTATAGAGGATTAAATGAGTAATAATTTAATATTATACTTCTCACGTCCAGGTGAAAATTACTTCGGTGGTCAAATTAAAGAAATCGATAAGGGTAATACTGAAAAGGTAGCTGAAATAATTCAAAATGCTGTTGGTGGAGATTTATTCAAAGTTGAAACAGAAGAAGAATACCCAAACGATTATTATCAAACAGTGGACATTTCAAGAAGAGAATTAAAAGAAAATACTCGTCCAAAACTAAAAGACATGTTAGATAATGTAGACGATTATGACAATATCGTCGTTGCTGGTCCTATCTGGTGTGGAACTTATCCAATGGCAATATTTACATTATTAGACAATTTAGATTTATCAGATAAAAATATTTTCCCTGTTACAACACATGAAGGAAGTGGTTTAGCTTCAACAGTGAGAGATTTAGAAAAAAATTATCAGGGAATCAACATTAAAAATAAACTTGCAGTTTATGGTTCGAATATAAATGATTCAAAAGAGCAAATTAGAAATTGGGCAATAAATAATCTGCAATAAACTAAAAAATTTAAGGGATGGTATTAAAAAGAACCATCCCATTTATTATTATTTATAATATAATTCATCAATTGGATTACCTGCTGGAACAATTGGATAAACCCCTTCGTCATGGTCAATCTTACATCTAACCAAAACAGGCTCTCTTAAATCTTTAATTTCTTCTAAAGCTTTATCTAAATCTTCTTGATTTTCAACATTATAGGCCTTAATTCCACTAGCTTCAGCTAATTTTAAATAGTCAACTTCATTATTAACATTTAAATCAGTTTCAGCATAACGACCCTCTTGGAATAAATCCTGCCATTGACGGACCATTCCTAATGAATTGTTATCAAACAAGAAGATTTTTACTGGAATATTGTAACGTTTTAACGTAATTAATTCGTTACAGTTCATTCTAAAGCTTCCATCTCCTGCAAATAGGAGAACATCGGCATCTGGATTACCTATTTGAACTCCATAGCTAGCCCCCAATCCAAATCCCATAGTTCCTAATCCCCCAGAAGTTATTAGCTGTCCAGGGAATTTAAATTTAAATTCTTGTCCAATCCACATCTGGTGTTGACCAACTTCAGTAACGATGAAAGCATCTGGGAATACTTCATTAATTGAATGAATAATATCCTGTGGAGTAAAGTCACTGACATGAGAATGTTCAACTTTCCATTCTTCAATCTGTTTATACCATTCTGGATATTCATTTTCATCAACAATTTGATAAAGCTGTTCTAAAACATCTTTAGCATCACCCATAATATGGACATTAGTAGCAACATTCTTTTCAAATTCTGTTGGGTCTATATCAATATGGATAATCTTCTTATCTCTCATAAAGGAGTTAATATTGCCCGTTGCTCTATCTGAAAAACGTGAGCCAATAGCAATGATAGTATCAGCATTAATAACAGCTAAATTACCTTCATTACTACCATGCATTCCAATAAATCCTAATGATAATTCATCATTTCTATCAATTGAACCTAAACCCATTAACGAATTTGCTACAGGTATTCCAGTTTTTTTAGCAAATTTTCTTAAAATATCAGAAGCGCCAGCTTTAATAACTCCGCCACCGGCATATATTACTGGTCTTTCTGCTTTTTCAATGAATTCTGCTGCTCTTAAAATTGCATCTCTTTTAGCTTTTGGTTTATCGCCACTCGTATCAACCACTTCTTTTGGGTGGTATTCCATTTCTGCCATAAAAATATCTTTTGGAATATCAATGACCACTGGACCTGGTCTACCACTCTTTGCTATACGAAAAGCTTCTCTAATAGTTGCAGCAAGCATTGTAGGATCAGTTACTAGGAAAGAATGCTTAGTTATTTGATAAACAATACTACTTATATCAACTTCTTGGAAGGAATCTTTACCCAGTAAGTCCTGAGTAACTTGTCCAGTAATAACAACAATTGGAATTGAGTCCAGATAAGCTGTTGCAACACCTGTTACGGTATTTGTAGCTCCTGGTCCTGAAGTTGTTATTGCTACACCAACTTTTCCAGTTGAACGAGCATAACCATCAGCAGCATGAACTCCATGTTGTTCATGACAAGGTTCATATTGTTTTATATCCGTATCAGATGTATAAAAAGCATCAAAAAGTGGGATTACTACCCCACCTGGAAAAGAAAAGACGGTATCAACACCTTGCTCTTCTAATACTTTGACTGTTAAATCTGATCCGGTCATTTTTTTATTGTCTTCAGCCACTAATTTAACCTAATTTAAAACAGCACCTTTGTTTGAATCACCAACTAATTTGGCATAACGTTTTAAGTAACCTGTGTCAATATTAGGTGGTTTTGGAACGAAATTTTTCTTTCTTTCTTCTAAAACATCTTCATCGACTAATAAATCTAACTTATGGTTAGGAATGTCGATTGAGATCATATCTCCATCTTCAACTAGAGCAATTGGTCCACCTTGAGCTGCTTCCGGACAAACATGACCAACACAAGCTCCTCTAGTAGCTCCTGAAAATCTACCATCAGTTATTAAAGCAACCTTTTCACCTAATCCCATTCCCATAATTGCTGATGTTGGATTAAGCATTTCGGGCATTCCCGGACCTCCTTTTGGTCCAACATAACGGATAACAACGACATCACCTTCATTAATTTCTCCGTTATCGATTGCTTCTTGTGCTGCTTCTTCTGAATCAAATACTCTAGCTGGACCTTCAAAGGTTAACATTGAAGGAGCAACTGCTGATTGTTTTACAACAGCGGTTTCTGGAGCTAAACTACCTCTTAAAACAGCAATTCCACCTGTTTTGCTGAATGGATTTTCAACATCTCGAATAATTTCGTTATCTAAATTTTCTGCATCTTTAATATTTTCAGCAATAGTTTTACCGGTAACTGTCATTAGATCAGTATTTAATAAACCAAGTTTATCAATTTCTTTCATAACAGCATAGATTCCACCAGCTTCATTTAGATCTTCCATATAAGTTCTACCTGCAGGAGCTAGGTGACATAGATTTGGTGTTTTTGCTGATATTTCGTTTGCTACTTCTGTATCGAGATCTACTCCACATTCATGAGCAATTGCTGGTAAATGAAGCATTGAATTTGTTGAACAACCAAGAGCCATATCCATTGTAAGAGCATTTATGAATGCATCTTCAGTCATAATATCTCTTGGTTTAATATCATTTTCAATGAGTTCCATTATCTGCATACCAGCCATTTTAGCTAGGCGAATTCTTTCAGAATAAACGGCAGGAATAGTTCCATTTCCTCTTAGTCCCATTCCTAAAACTTCTGTTAAGCAATTCATGCTATTAGCAGTATACATACCAGAACAAGAACCACAAGTAGGACAAGTATTACATTCATAATCTCTGAATGTTTCTTCATCCATAGTTCCTGCTTTGTAAGCTCCAACAGCTTCGAACATTGTAGATAAACTGCTTTTTTTACCTTCAACATGTCCAGCCATCATAGGCCCACCACTAACAACGATTGTAGGAATATTTAATCTAGCAGCAGCCATCAATAACCCAGGAACATTTTTATCACAGTTAGGAATCATAACAAGTCCATCAAAAGCATGAGCAAGTGCTAGTGCTTCTGTTGAGTCTGCTATTAAATCTCTAGTAACTAGTGAGTATTTCATTCCTACATGACCCATAGCGATTCCATCACAGACAGCAATAGCAGGAACTTCAATTGGAGTTCCACCAGCCATTCTGACTCCTGCTTTTACAGCATCTGTTATTTTATCTAGGTTCATATGTCCTGGAATTATTTCATTAAAGGAACTGACCACACCAACAATTGGTCTTTCCATTTCTTCATCAGTTAAACCTAATGCTCTAAATAGAGAACGAGCTGGAGCTGCAGCAACTCCCGTAGTAACTGCATTTGATCTTAATTTTTTATCTTTCAATTTAATTTTATTCTAGTGCATCAGCAATACGCTGACCCATTTCTTTTGTTCCTATAACTTTTGTTCCTTCAGAAGCTATATCAACTGTTCTATATCCTTCTTTTAGAACTTTCCTGACCGCCTTTTCAATAGCATCAGCTGCTTCTTCTTCATCTAAAGCATAACGAAGCATCATAGCTACTGAAAGTATTGTTGCAATTGGATTTGCTTTATCTTGACCAGCAATATCTGGTGCTGAACCATGAATTGGTTCAAACATTCCGAAATTACCTTCACCCATTGATGCGGATGGAAGCATTCCAATAGACCCTGTTATCATGGAAGCTTCATCAGATAAGATATCCCCAAAGAGGTTTCCCGTTAAGATAACATCAAATTGTTGTGGATTAATAACTAACTGCATTGCTGCATTATCAACATAAAGTTCATCCAATTCTACTTCAGGATATTCCTTAGCTATTTCTTTAACTATTTCTCTCCAAAAACGAGAAACTTCAAGTACATTTGCTTTATCAACCGAGGTGACTTTCTTATCTCTTTTCATTGCAGATTCAAAAGCTCTTCTAGCAATTCGTTCTACTTCTGGCTTAGTGTACTTCATTGTATCCCAAGCAGCTGGTTCATCATTTCTACCTTTATCACCAAAGTAGATTCCACCAGTAAGTTCTCGCATAACTAGAACATCTAATCCATCACCAATAATTTCCTCTTTTAGTGGAGATGCTTCTTTTAATTCTTCAAACAAAATTGCTGGTCTCAAATTAGCGTATAATCCTAAAGCTTTTCTAATTCCTAATAATCCAGCTTCTGGCCTTTTATCACCTGGTAGATTGTCCCATTTTGGACCACCCATTGCTCCTAATAGAACGGAATCAGAATCTTTACAAATATCAATTGTTTCCTGTGGAAGAGGAGACCCTGTTTCATCAATTGCTCTACCACCAGCTAAAACTTCAGTATAGTTAAAATCCATTCCATACTTTTCGCCAGCTTTATCTAGAACATTTAAGGAAGCATCTACTATTTCTGGACCGATTCCGTCACCTTTTATAACTGCAATATTATACATTCTCTTTATTTAAATCCTTATTTATATAATTAACAAGTCCACCAGCTTCAATTAATTCCTGCATAAATTCAGGAAAAGCTTGTCCTTGGAAACTTTTGTTTTTTGTTTTATTCGTAATAATTCCAGTATCAAAATCTATTTCAACTTCGTCCCCAGTATCAATATTTTCAACAGCTTCTGGACATTCAAGAATTGGAAGTCCAATATTTATTGCATTGCGATAGAAAATACGAGCAAAACTATTAGCAATAACGCAGGATACACCTGAAGCTTTAATAGCTATTGGAGCATGTTCTCGAGAAGAACCACAACCGAAGTTATCTTCTGCAACAATAATATCTCCATCTTCTACGTTATTAACAAAATCTTTATCAATATCTTCCATACAGTGTTGAGCTAATTCTTCCCATTTTGTTGTATTTAAATAACGGGCAGGAATGATAACATCTGTATCTACGTCGTTTCCATATTTAAAGACTCTACCATTTGCATTCATATCTAACCTCTCAAATCATTAACAGAAGCAATTTTACCTAGAATTGCAGAAGCTGCTGCTGACTCAGGTGACATTAAGTAAACTTCAGAATCAACATGACCCATTCTACCTACAAAGTTTCTATTTGTAGTAGAAGCACAACGTTCACCTTCAGCTAAAATTCCCATATGTCCACCTAAACAAGGTCCACAAGTTGGAGTAGATACTATAGCACCAGATTCAATAAAATCTTTTAATAAACCTTCCTCCATTGCATCGAGGTAAACTTGTTGAGTAGCAGGTATAATTAAAACTCTTAATCCTTCTTTTACTTTATTACCACGTAAAATGTCAGCTGCTTTTCTAAGATCAGATAATCTACCATTTGTACAAGAGCCAATTACAACTTGATCTATTTCTACTGGTTCTTCTATATCATCAATAACTTTAGTATTTTCAGGTAAGTGTGGGAATGCTACGGTTGGTTTTAACTGAGATAGATCAATGTCTAGTTCATCAACATAACTAGCATCTTCATCTGGTTCATAAACTTTATACTCTTTACCAGGTGCATGTTCTTTCATGTATTCAATTGTTTGTTCATCAACTGGGAATATAGCGTTTTTACCACCAGCTTCTATTGCCATATTAGCAATTGTAAAGCGATCATCCATAGTTAATGATTTGAGTCCATCTCCAGTGAATTCCATTGATTCATATAAAGCACCATCAACTCCGATTCTACCGATTATATCTAAAATTAAATCTTTACCGGAAACGCCCTCAGGAAGTTCACCAGTAACGTTAATTTTTATTGCATCTGGTACCTTAAACCAAGCTTTACCTGTTGCCATTGCAACAGCCATGTCTGTTGAACCTACTCCAGTTGAGAAAGCTCCAAGAGCTCCATAAGTACAAGTATGACTATCGGCTCCAATAACACAATCCCCTGCTACAACTAATCCTTGTTCAGGAAGGAGGGCATGTTCAACACCCATTTCACCAATTTCAAAATAATTTTCTATATCCTGGTCATTAGCAAAATTTCTCATTTGCATACATTGTTGAGCAGCTTTGATGTCCTTATTTGGAGCGAAGTGATCCGGAACTAATGCGATTTTTGTTTTATCAAAAACTTTATCAGAATCCAAATCTTCAAATACATTAATTGCAACTGGTGCAGTAATGTCGTTCCCCAAAACTAGGTCAAGATCAGCCATAATTAACTGGCCAGGTTTGACTTCATCGAGTTTAGCATGATCTGCTAAAATCTTTTGAGTCATTGTCATTCCCATTGTTTACCTCATTTTCTAGTTACATAATAAGACGATATTCTCTCATCTGTTTTTCCATATCGGATAATAGTTTATATTCAATTGAATCGATCAAGGCTATTAAGCTAGCTTCAATAATATCGGATGAAACTCCAACTGTTGACCAGATTTTTTCACCATCAGAGCTTTCAATTAGAACTCTAACTTTTGAAGCAGTGGCACCCTTATCAATTACCCTTACTTTAAAATCAGTCAATTTCATTTCGTCAATGTTAGGATAGAACTCTTTTAGAGCTTCTCTTAGAGCAATATCTAGGGCATTAACTGGTCCGTCTCCTTCTGCTGCATTAATAGAAGTTTTACCGTTTACATTTACTTTTACTATTGCAGAAGCTCCGATTATATTATTGTTCGTGACTTTAGAACCAATTGTCTTATAATCTTCTAGAATAAAGAACGGTTTATAAGCACCCAGTTCTCTTCTTATTAATAACATGATGCTTCCTTCAGCACCTTCGAACTGATATCCTTCATATTCAAGTTCTTTAATCTTATCCATTAACCTGGTCGTTTCTTCAGACGTTTTATCAATAGAAGGATCAATTTCATTTATTTTATTAATAATTGTTCCTCTGCCTGAAACTTCACTCATTAAAAGTCTACGTTCATTTCCTATAGAGTCTGGAACCACATGTTCAAATGATTTTGGATCTTTTAAAACTGCATCAATATGCATTCCACCTTTATGAGCGAAAGCAGATTTACCAATGAACGGTTCCCTACCTTGTAGACTATAGTTAGCTATTTCAGCTAGTTTTATAGAAGTATTCGTTAATTTTTTTAGTTTTTCATCCCCAACACAGTTAAAATTCATTTTAAGCTGTAGATTTGGAATAATAGTTGAAAGATTAGCATTTCCACACCTTTCACCAAATCCTAAGAAGGTTCCCTGAACTTGTCTAGCTCCTGCTCTAACAGCACTAAGTGTATTAGCAACAGCGAGTCCGGAATCGTTATGGGCATGAATTCCTAGAGGAATTGTTATAACTTCCTGAATTTTAGTTATAATCTCTTCAATTTCACTAGGAAGTGAGCCACCGTTGGTATCGCATAGAGCAATACTAACGGCACCTCCGTCCTGAGCTGCTTTTAATGTTTGTAAAGCATAATCAGGATTTTCCTTATATCCATCAAAGAAGTGTTCAGCATCATAGATAACATCTAAACCATGATCGGTTAAGTATCGAACTGAATCTTCAATCATGTTTAGATTTTCATCTTTTGTTGTATGAATGATTTTTTCTGTATGAAACTCCGAAGATTTTCCGAAGATTGTAGCTATTTTAGCTCCTGATTCAATTATTTTATTAAGATTATCGTCGTCTTCAGCTTTAATATTCGGTCTACGAGTTGATCCAAACGCACAAATCTTAGCGTTTTCAAGTTCAACATCTTTTAGCTTTTCAAAAAACTCAATATCTTTGGGATTGCTACCTGGAAAACCAGCTTCAATAATGTCAATGCCAGCCTGATCTAGAGCATTTAAAATATTAAGTTTATCTTCAACTGAAAATGAAATACCTTCTGCCTGTGCTCCATCCCGTAGAGTCGAATCCAACACAATAATCTTTTCTTTATTCATTCTTATTTACAAACTTAAACTGTTTGTTCTTCTTTCTTTTCTTCCTTTTTAGACCAACTCATTAAATCTCTGAGTTCTTTACCAACTTTTTCAAGTTCTTGGTTAGCTTCAATACGACGTTTAGCATTAAAGTAAGGTCTTTCAGCTTTATTTTCAAGAATCCATGCTTTAGCAAAAGTACCTTCTTGGATATCTTTTAAGATTTCCTTCATGGTTTTCTTAGTTTCATCAGTGATTATTTTTTCACCAGTAATATAGTCACCATATTCAGCTGTATCTGAAATAGAATGTCTCATTGCTGCTAATCCACCTTCGTAGATTAAGTCAACAATTAATTTCATTTCATGGATACATTCAAAGTAAGCACTTTCAGGTTCATAACCAGCTTCAACTAAAGTTTCAAATCCAGCTTTCATTAAAGCAGTTATTCCACCGCATAGAACAGCTTGTTCGCCGAATAAATCGGTTTCTGTTTCTTCTCTAAATGTTGTTTCTAGAACTCCAGCACGAGCACCACCAATACCTAAAGCATAAGCTAATCCGATATCATGAGTATCACCAGAGTAATCTTGTTCAACAGCGATTAAGCAAGGAACACCTTGTCCTTCTTCAAAAGTACCACGAACTCTGTGTCCTGGACCTTTTGGAGCTATCATGAAAACATTAACGCCTTCTGGTGGATTAATAAGACCAAAGTGAATATTAAAGCCATGAGCAAAAGCTAAGTAGTTTCCTGGTTCCAAGTTTGGTTCAATTTCTTTTTTATAAGTTTCTGCTTGAATTTCATCAGGAATAAGAACCATAACAATATCAGCTTCTTTAACAGCTTCAGCTGTTGGAAGAACCGTTAAACCAGCTTCTTCAGCTTTTTTAATTGACTTTGAATCTTCTCTTAAACCAACAATAACGTCTACACCTGAATCTTTTAGATTTAAAGCATGAGCATGTCCTTGAGAACCATATCCCAAAATTGCTACTTTTTTTCCATCAAGTAAATCCAGATCACAATCATTTTCATAATATAAAGTTGCCATTCTTCTCTCTCCTATAAAAAATTTCTAAAAAAAGCCTCTCATACATAATGTATGAGAGGCGAATTTATCCGCGGTACCACTCTCTTTTAGATAATTTAATAATTATCCCTCTAAGGTCTATCAACCTCGTGTCGTATAACGTCGACAGTCACGTCTTATCTTACTAATTTCTGATAAGCAGTTCACAAGTGATTAAGAATATTATTAGGATTGCCACTTTTCACCAACCAGTGGTTCTCTGAAATCCCGACAAATATTCTACTCTTGGTCAAAACTTTTTAAAAAATCAATAATTATTGTAACGCAATAAAGACAATTTTCAAGTTAATGTAGTAATTATTATAAATGAGTTTTATTTCTTACCTTTTGAAAAAACTTTTTCATTAAATTTTCAGATTGTCTCTCAAGAACTCCTGGGTAGACCTCTAACTTAGATTCATAACTTTTAAGTAAGTTTGTTTTACTTTCAACAGCACCAAAGTTTGGTTCAGAAGCTCCATAAACCAACTTTTTAATATTAGTTTGTAATATAGCTCCAAGACACATTGGACAAGGTTCTACAGTAACATAAAGTTCACAGTCATTTAATCGCCAGTCACCAAGTTTTGAACTTGCTTCTGAAATAACATTAAGTTCAGCATGAGAGAGTGTGTTTTGTTCAGTTTCCCTTTTATTATAAGAACGAGCTATGACCTTACCGTTTTTAACTAATACAGCACCGACTGGAACCTCACCTTGATTAAAGGCCATTTTTGCTTGCTCTAATGCAAGCTTCATAAACTTTTTTGAAGACTTTAAAAAAAAGCCGGTATTTTCTACCGGCTTAGTCTCGTCACTGTCATCATCAGCTTCATCAGTAAGTTCTTCGAGTTTGTCATTAAATTGAACTCGTTCTTCTGGTTGTGTTGGTCCTTCATGGATTGCTACCATATCAGGTTTATCTTTACCTTCACCAATAATAACTTCTTCTTGAATATTTTTGTCGTCCATTCTATTCCTTTATAAGAATTCTTCCTGAAACAGCCGGAATTTCAACCTCATTATTTTCTATTATGATTTTTTCATCATTTAGAATATCCTGGTAATTTCCGCCTAAGTTTACGTTGACTATCTTATTCTCTTCATTCATATTTAAGAGAACAACTGCTTCACTATCATCCAAAACACGTTTAAAGCCATATTGTTCAGGTTGTATGAACAATTCCTCATAATAACCGTCACGAAGTACTGGATTTTCCTTTCTAGCTTTACCCAATACTTTAATTAATCTATATAATTCGTTATTTTTATCTAAATTAATACTTTCAATCGGAGGTCTCAGAGAAGCATCACTATTATTTTCTTTTCTACCCTCAATAGCCTGTTCACTCCCATAATAAATAGTTGGAAATCCTGGCATAGTGTAAAGAAGAATATAGAGTGGATTTAATAGTTTTTTATCACGTATTGTTGAAGCTACTCGTTCAACATCATGATTATCAGCAAAGTTAGCTGCTGGAACATGTACTAATCCACCATAATGATCAAATAATCTTCTGATAGAATGAGCAATTTCAAAATAATTCCTATCATTAAGTGAAGAATACAAACCTTTAAAACACTCATAATCAGTAAATGAATTTAAATGACCATTACTTACGAGCTCATCATAATTACCACCAACGATTTCACCTATCATAATAAAATCATCTTTTTTATTATGAGCAAAATCAGCGAGTTCCGATAGGAAACCTCTATCCATTACATTAGCAGCATCCATTCGAACCCCATCGATATCATATTCATCGATCCAGTAGTTTAAAATATCTTTCAGATAGTCTCTTACTTCCGGATTCCAGAGATTGAGTTTGACCAGTTCATCATGACCCGCCCAGTTATCATAGGAGAA
>CANQOZ010000012.1 GCA_947625585.1 uncultured Eubacteriaceae bacterium | reverse complement strand
TCAATTTGCTTTTTAGCTGTATCTAAAATTTTAACCTGGTTATTTTCTAAATCTTTTAACGTTATATTAGAATTAGAGAAATCAAGCCGATCCCCTATAAGTAACAGTTTTTTCATAAAATACCTTAAAAATGGGTTCCAAATTGTTCAACACGGTCAAAGAATGGATTCTTTCCTTTACAAGCAAGTGCTATTGCAATTACTTGATCATATTTCTTGAAAGGTCCATATTCACGTGCTGCTCTACCAGCACTAAACATGACTCGACTGTCAATGTAATTGTTATTGCTTATTGAAAGAGCCGATCCGATTGCAATCCCTAAGTCAATAGATGTAAAAGCGCATCTCTTACCTTCATCTAAAGCTGATTCACAATTTTTAGAACCACAATACTGGCATATTTCATTAAGTCCAGAAGGTTCTGCTTTTACTGCCACTAACAATACTGCTGTAGCTTCCTGTAAAACCCTACTGTCTCTTCTGAAAAACTCTAGATCTCGTTCAACTCCGATCTGTTCCATCTTTTTCACTAGTCTATCTAAATCTTCATGATTTAAGATGACGGTATCTAAGCGATCAATTCCTTTTGTCTTGGGAGCTGTTCTAACAGCGCCTGCCATTAAATCTGCTGTCATTAAGACAGCACTTGTTTCACTTTCTTTTGAATTAATAACCATATTTAATCCTAAACATTAATCATAAATATTATATCCAAAAGATCAGAGAAAAAATAAAGCCGGACACGAATGTGTCCGGTGAGTCGTTGAAATTGTTATTTAGCTTGTTTGTTGATCATGCTTTTAGCTACTGATAATCTGTAAGCTAATACACATGCTTCAATTCCAAGTACGATAAAGAGTACTGCAAACCAGATGGAAATAACTCCAGCTGAGAGTGTTGGTAGTGCAATCATTACAAATGCTAATAGAACTGTTAAAATTCCAAGTGCAAGGGTCCATCCCCAATATTTATCCCCAACATCTTTTAAGGTAAATGCAGCAGCGCATGAGTTGACTCCCATGAATAATACGCTGAAGCTACAGTAATAAACAAACGTTCCTGTTGCCATTCCTGGTAAGAATAAGATTAAACCAAGTAAAGCGGTAAAGATACCAAGTGCAAAACTCCAACCCCAAGCTGGAATTTCGTCTCTTTCCATGAAAGTCATTACAGCTTTATAAATTCCGTAAGCCAGGAAGTATACAGCAAAGACGTATGACAGAGTTATATATGTTTCAATTGGGTTCATTAACATGTAAATGCCAAGCCCGATAGCAATAATGCCGAATATAAGGGCAACCCACCATCTTTTAAAAATCCCTTTCATTTCAACCATTTTTCTTTCTCCTCATAAAATATAAAATATAATTTCGATAACTTATTTTTACACTCCTATTCAAGTTTTAATCACTTTTAGGTCGAAATTTAAGTTAAATTTACATCTTTTTTGGAACAATAAGGAGAACCACAATTGAGAGTGTGTCAATTTATGAGGAATTATTGAAATATTCACTTTAAGGGTTTAAGGTTTTCTATATAAAAAATCAACTGAAAACTTATTATTAAGAATTCATAATTATGTTCAATAACCCGGAAAATTTGAATGCTAAAATTCTAAAAAGTTTTAAAATAATTCTTAAAAATAGGCGCACTTTCCCCTATAATAGTTTGGATATTTTTTAGAATTATTAATTATAGTGAAATATCATGTTACCAGACTGTCCCAACTTTTTTGGTAAATCTTCGAATACATCAATTCAAGCGCAAACTTCAGAGAATTCGGTTTTCGAGAGGGAGCTGACCAATATGGAAAAATCGATCCGGTTCCGAGATCAAATCGGGATAGATCAACATAACCGCTTTTCTTAAATGTTAAACCTTCCTCTAAAAGTACAAGAAGCTCTACTTTTGCATCGGTTAGAATTCCGACCGCTTCCTTTAATAAATGCATTTCAAGGATTTCGATTAAAGTAGAAAGAAGTTCCTTCGCTTTTGAACAGTCTTTACAGGTAAAGATAAGATCGAGCCAGTATGAGACCTCCTCTTGGTAAGTTTTCGGCACAAATGCGAGCAATGTCTTCTTAAAAGAATCGTGCCCGTACTGAATCCTGGAAGTAGGGAATGCTAAGCGGACTGCATCCTGTAGTTCCTTTTCGCCATATGGCAGCAGTATTGGCTTCCTTTTAAATCTATCTAAACCATTTTTTTTGAGAAGGAATAGTTTCTGACGAATCTCTGCTTCACCTGCATTCCTTAAAACAAATACTCTGAGGAGTTTATGTTCGGTTCCATTATCCCCGAAAACCTGCAAAAGCGGAATGGTGAGGACAGCACCCTGAATGTCGATAACCGGAACATGAACAATGTTCATAATCAACATTTTAAACTCATTACCGTCAAAATAAGCCTGACTCTCTTTCCAATATCCCTCTATGATTTCATCTGCTGCCTGAAAAATAGCTTCCTGCTTTGTTTCAAGCATCTCCATAAAGGCCATTAGACTTTCCCTGTCAGGTAATTCTGGATCGTCTTCCCGAAAGTTCCTGTCCCATCTTTCTTCGACCAACAGACAGTGACGGATAACATAGGTTTCTAATGATTCAATACTGGGGAAGCAGCGGATCGAGTCGATTCTTCGCCTGGTGATTCCATTCATGTTCTCTAACTGACTTGTTGTCCTAATTTTCTTTAAAATTTTCTCGTCATCTGTCAGTCTGCAGCACGTTCCTTTGCCTAATGTAGACTCAAGCTTTTTGATTGGAACTTTGTAACAGGAACCGGTAAATTCCGCTTTTAACTCATCTAGCATTCTTTTAGCCTCTTCATCTGACTGCGCCTGTAATATCTCACAAACCTGTTTGCGAAAATTTGGATCTGCACTCCTTGGAAGGGTTGCAAAAATCCCCTTCTCTTCATGGAAGAGGCAAATATTGTCTATTGCATAGGGGAAAACTGTCCTACAAGCCTTTACGACTCCGGCTCCAGAATCGCTGGTTACAATTAGGGGATCCTTTAGATTGCGTTTTTTTAGATCTTCAAGAGCCTGCCGGATCGCTTCTGCCGTTTCACTAGGATAGACTTTGACTAAAAGATGCCTTAATTTCCCGGTTCCGCCACTGTGACCCATTGCTCTGACAATAGCCATATCATGGTAGTGGCTCCCGTTTAATCCGGGAACTCTCACACTAAAATACATGGCATCCACTTTTAACTCTAAAATGTTTTCCCCGGATAAGTCTCTCTTATTAAAGTCGTCAAGGTTTTCTGCATTCTTTCGAGCTTGTCTGCTTATAGTGGATGGGCTGATTTTGCCTATTCCGCTTGTAAAACACCAGTCGGAAGCATTCCGGGTAGAACCACAATAACCTACCATGTTTGATATGAGTTCGTTTAACTGGCTGTCTCGCCTCTGGTATTTTTCTAAAAACGATGGGTAGTAATTATAGTTTTTCAAATACGGAACATTTAAGGAAATCGTACCATTAGTGGTCATTCTCGTCACTTTTCTTGTCCGCTTAATTTGGACATCGGATTTGTTGCCCTGATAATTTTCCTTTATTTCTCTTACTTCAGAATCAATTATTTGCTGTAAACCCTTTTCTAAAACTTTTTTTTGAAAATTTTCTGGAAGATCGTTACTATTTTGAGATAACAATTCAGGAATGACTGTGTTATTATTAACACTATCATTTTTGTTGATCATTTTTGCTCACCTTTTTTTGTTTATAGTTTACTATAAATTTTTTGGGCAAAAATGATTTTTTTATTCCTCATAAATTGACACACTCTCCCACAATTGTTGTATGAATGGTATTTTTTGATTGAATTTGCGCTTTAATTTAATATTAAGCACTATTTTATAGAAAATTTAAGATTCGATTTCAATACTGAAATTATTGTTATATCCAAAGTAAAATTAGACAAACCATGATTGAGTTAAATTTGTCACAATTTTAGTAACGTTTTAATTAATTCAGTTTTAGCATTGACGTTTTAGCTTATAAATTTACACAAGTAACCTTATTAATTTTACTTTTCAGGAGATTAATACGGGAAATAGTTTGGGAAATAAATTGAGCGGCGTTTCAAGTGTAAACGTTTAAAGTTTTACGCTATTTAATATATCTGACAATCCACAGTTTTCATTTTCTCCCTATATTGTCTAAGATTTCTTTTATCCTATCTTTGCTAACGTTATAATCAAGCATTTGACCGTCTTTATCAACTAAAATACAGGAACCATTGTCAATCTTGATATCCTTTCTTCCCAATTGATTTGAAACGTATGAGCCGGTTATGCCACCATGTGAAACAATAAGGACATCTCCGTCATAGCTTTGAGCTACATCTGCTAAAGCTTCAGAAATTCGTTTATAGAGATCTTTTGGACTTTCTGCTCCTTCAATATCTTCAGAAAAGTAATAGGTAAAATTTTTTGCTGGTGTGCGTTTCCCTTCCATGATGCCATAATTTCGTTCAATGAATCTTTCATCAGATTTAAATTCTTCTACTTTAGATTCTTCTGCAATGATTTTTGCTGTTTGTTCAGATCTAGTAAGTGGTGAATAAATAACCGCATCGAAATGATGGTTTTTAAAAATTTCTCTTAGAATCTTAGCTTCATTGATCCCATTTTCATTTAAAGGTTCATCAACTAAAGCACCTTGTATTTTATGTTCCCTATTAAAGTTGGTTTGTCCGTGTCTTATCAAAAAAATCATAGGATAGAGAATAATTCAAAAATAAATTGGTTGCAAACACAAAAACCCGGACTTAAAATCCGGGTCACGAATAGTTATTTATTGGCTTTGATATCTTCAGCTACTGGTGCGATTCATAAATAATGCGACAAATAAAGCAAGCCATACAGAGCGAAGCCAGATGGCTTGAAACGAACAAAACAATTATAATATGGATTATTCAGATGGATTAGGAGGAGGCAGTAATAAAACCTTACGAGAGGTTAGTTGCTTTTCAAATAAATCTAGTTTCTCCTCAAATCCACTGAATTTAAAAGAAAATGGACGGGCAAAATGTTCATTGTACCAAGAAGAGTAGAACTCAATTGTTTCTTTAGCTTGCGGAACAGATTCTGGAAATAGTTTATCAAGAAGGTGCCTATTAAGAATGGAAAAATAGCATTCAATAGGATTAAGCCAGGAAGCATGACGTGGCGTGAAAACAAAACGAATACGGTGACTTTCATCTATGAGAAATTCTTCCCTGCTCTTCTTATCTTTTAGGATTCCATAAATCCCCTTCATTCCAAGGTTTTCTGATCTTTCCTTTAAGTAGCGAGCAATTAAACGGACCACTCCTTCTGATTTATGAGTTGGAAAATTATCACATAGGATAATGATTTCATCTTCCGGAGTTTGTGCTAACTGTTCATTAATGCAGGATTCAAGTGCCTGGACAAATTCAGTTTCACGATGTCTTTGTTCAATAAAGGGATTGAACAATTCCCCAGTATAAAGATTCGTTGCCTGGATAAGGTCAAGTCGACCAAGTCTTTGATAGAAAACCTCTCGTTTTGGATTAAGCTCCATTTGAGCTTCTTTATCTTTATAATGAGGTTTTAGAATCTGAATACCGGATTTTTCGTCAATTGAAATGATCTGGATTCCTTTTTGATAATAAGACTCTATATTCTGTAAAAGGCGACTGCATTTTCGAACCTGCTTTAGATAAATATAAGGATTATAGTCTTTATCGGTAGGCTGTATCCACATCTCCCACTTGTGAGGTCTGACTCTATGTTTTTTTAGAATTCTCTGAACTGTGCTTGCGGAAATGTCAGTAACTTTTAAGGTTTCGGTCAGAAACATAGCAAGAGTAGAATGGGACCACTGACTAAGCGGCCAATTCCAGCTCTCCGGTTTCGTACAGGCTATACTAATGACAGTGTCTTTTTGTTCTGTAGAAAATTTTGCTGGTCTTCCACTACGTTTTTTATCAGAAAGAGTCTCAATAATCAGATTTCTGCATTCTTTGAAATGATTTTCTTCTGCTAGAGCGTTTATCTTTGGTAGAGCTGTTAAAAATCGCTTTCGCCATTTACCGACATTTCTTCGGTCAAGGGAAACCTTCCTTGCAATTTCAAGAATTGTCATTTTATGACATGAAAGTTTGATAATTTTGGCTCTTTGAACTAAAGATGATGGTAAAGAACGACTAGTAGAAATCTTATGGATCTTCTCAGCTACATAAGGATTAAGTTTTTGATTTGAAATTTTCATTTGAACTTACCTTTTATTTAGCTGATAGCTTAAAGATTTAGCTATATTTTAATGTATCCATTATGTTCTGAAGAAATTATAAAAATTTTGATTTTTTAATATGTCGCAATATTTATGAATCGCACCACTACTTGTTCGATTTATCTAATTTTATCCCATTTGAACCGTTTTTACTTAAATTATAAAACTTTTCTTTATAAATCAAATAAATGCTCTAAAATAAATACTTTTACCGTTTTTATTGAATGTTATCCAAAATAAAATATAAATCAAATATTATTTTCTAATTTTTTCTATTACTTTAGAAAATGTTAACGTTTACACTCCGAACGTTTTAAAAAATTAGTTAGGTACCTTGACAATTTTCATTTATACCTCTATAATTAAATTAAATCAGTTAGGTACCTAATTAAAAAGGAATATAAAAAAATGAAACGCTTAGAATTAAATAATGAAAACTTAAACAAGGAGTTAATCTTTAAGATTAGAGAGGCAGGTCGTTACTTGCATCCTCGTCCAGCGGACAAAAACCGTCAAAAGGAAATCCTGGTATTTCTGAGTGAAAATGGAACTATACCACAAAGAGAATTAACAAAATGCCTTAAAATTAAACCACCTTCTGTGAGTGAACTTTTAAGAAAGCTTGAATACGCTGATCTTATTAGACGAGTTCCTAATGAACATGATAGACGTAATATGAATATTGAATTGACTAATTTGGGTTTAGCTATAGCAAAGGAATATTCTAAAAATTCGAAAGAACACGAACAGGAACTCTTCATTGTTCTAACAACTGAAGAAAAAGAAGAGTTGATACTGTTACTTGATAAATTATTAGAATATTGGGAAGAAATTCTTGAACCGGTACCACCAAAACCTGGACATAGACCTCCACACGAAGGACCGGAAGGTCAACCACCTCTTCCACCTCATGGAGGACCACATAGACCTCCTCATGAAGAACCTAAAGGACCACGTCCACCTCATGAATTAGAAGGTGATTTAGCTATTCCATTTGATAAATTAGATTCAAAACCACCTAGAAGATCGGAACGTCCTGGTAAAGAATCATTTGGATTAAAACCTGAAGGACCGGAACCTTTAGCAGAAATTTTAGAATTACTTGAATCTATTATTGGAACAGTTACTGGAGATAAAAGCCCGTTAACACCTCCAGACGATTCGTTAGGTTCTGCTGAGCCAACTCCACCTGAAGAAGATCCTATTATTCCCCAAGGTGATGATTCGGTTCCTCCGGTTGACGAATCTATTCCACTAGAAGATAGTGAGCTCCCGGATGAACCGGATTTGGAAATAGATATAGATGAAACTGAAGATGAAGAATTCTAAATAAATAAACCTTCAACTAATAAGGTTGGAGGTTGTTTTTTTATCTAATAACATTATGTTGAACGCTATATCAATGTCACTTTCACATTGTTCGTTACTGGTTAAAACTAAATGAAGTATTTTAGAAATGATGCTTACTATTATTAACAGTAAGATAAATAAAAAATTACCTATTTCTTCTGTCTTGGTTTTGCTACTGGCAACTCATCATACATAACTTTAAATAAACCTTCTAGGAAATCTTTGTTGTCAACTTCGTTTACCAACAACATCTCTTTAGCTCCCTCATAAGGTAATTCATATTGGATTGTTGGCATATAGTTGATCGCTGCTTTTACTGGTTTAACAAGTAATCTGTCATCATAGATACCACCTACGATTTTACCTCGATAATAGAGGATAAATTCTCCCATCATTGACCTATAGGTTATTTCATCTAAAGCGGATAGTTGTTCTAAAACAAAATTTAAATAATCTTTACTTGATGCCATTATTGTAATTCAAATTATGATTTCTTTTTTCTAATTCTACTAAACCGACTTCTAAAACAATGACGTCACTCAGAAACACATATAATTTCCGGTGACGTCATTCAAATATTATCGTTTCTTATGTTAACCTTCTAGAGCATGAAAATATAAAATTTTAGTCCAAAGGTTTCATTGTTGGGAATAAAATAACATCTCTAATGCTCTTTTGGTTAGTAAATAGCATCACAAGTCTGTCAATTCCAACCCCTAAACCACCTGTTGGTGGTAAGCCAACTTCAAGTGCATTGATAAAATCTTCGTCGTAAGGTTGAGCTTCCTCATCTCCTTGCTTCTTAAGTTCCATCTGTCTTTCAAAACGTTCCTTTTGATCGTATGGATCGTTTAATTCTGAGAATGCATTACAACATTCAGCTCCTTTTATAAAGAGTTCAAAACGTTGAACATAGCGTTCATCTTCTGGATCTTTCTTAGCAAGAGGTGATACTTCTATTGGATGCATCGTTACAAAAGTAGGTTGAATTAAATGTTCTTCAACAACTTTATCAAATACTTCGTTAATGACTTCACCCACAGAATTAAGCTTTGATTCATCTAGATCGTAATCTTTAACTTTCTCCTTAGCTTCTTCGAGATCAGTGATTTTGTCAAAATCAATTCCAGTATATTCTTGAACCAAATCTACCATTCTAGCACGTCTAAATGGTTTTTGGAGTTTTATAATATCTCCATCGTATTCAAGTTCATCTGTACCGAGAATCTTATCAGCTAAATAAGTATAGAGATCTTCAACTAAGTTCATGACATCTTCATAATCAGCATAAGCTTCATAGGTTTCTAAAATAGTGAATTCTGGATTATGGAATGAATCCATACCTTCATTTCTAAAAACTCTTGATAGTTCATAAACCTTATCAAAGCCACCTACAATCAAACGCTTTAGAGGTAATTCCAAAGCTATTCTCATAAAGAGTGGTATTCCTAAAGTATTATGATAGGTTTCAAATGGTCTAGCATTAGCTCCACCTGCTAGATTATTTAACACTGGAGTCTCAACTTCTAAGAATCCACGATCATCTAAGAAGTTTCTGATTTCCTTAATAATCTTTGACCTAAGCAGGAATACTTCCCTAACTTCAGGATTAACGATTAAATCAACGTAACGTTGGCGATATCTTAAATCTGGATCTTTTAATCCGTGAAATTTTTCAGGCAAAACTTGGAGTGACTTTGAAAGTAAAGTTAAATCTTTTACTCTAATAGATATTTCTCCACGTTTTGTTTTAAAAACTTCCCCTTTTAATCCGACTATATCTCCAATATCATAAGTTTTGATCTCGTCATAGTTATCAAGCAGGTCTTTTTTAAGGAATAACTGGATCTTTCCGGTTGAATCATATAAGTCATAAAATCCAACTTTACCTTGTCCACGTTTGCTCATGATTCGACCAGCTATAGAAACTTCTTGATCCTCATAGTCGTCAAAATTGTCTACGATGTCTTTAGCATAATGTTTCCGGTCATATTTAGTTATTTTAAAAGGGTCATTTCCTGATTCCCGAAGTTTTTTTAACTTTTCGTGCCTAACGGCAATAACTTCACTTAAGTTTTCTTCCGAGTTTTGTCCTGAACGGCTCACTGATTATCTCCTGATTTCAAGTATTTTATAATCTACTTTACCGGCTGGTACATCAACCGTTACTGTTTCCCCATTTTTATGCCCAATTAGAGCTCTACCGACTGGGGATTCATTTGACAGCTTCTTTTCTTTAATATCAGCTTCTGCTGAACCGACGATGCGGTATTCCATTTCAGTATTGGTTGCTGTGTTTAAAACTTTAACAAATGAACCAATTGAAATTTCGTCAGTACTAATTTCATCATCTGAAATTACCTTGACATTTTTTAACAAATTCTCTAATTCGTTAATTTCACCTTCAACAAAACCTTGTTCCTGTTTTGCTTCATCATACTCAGCATTTTCTGATAAATCGCCGTAACCCCTGGCAACTTTAATCCTGTCTGCTACTTCGTAGCGTTTGACTGTTTTTAAATAATTTAAACGTTCATTTAATTGGTCTAAACCTTCTTGGGTTACAACTCTTTCTTGCATATAATCACTCATATAAACATTCACCTATAATAAGGATTCAAACTGATATATTTGAATCCATTTTTAATTAGATTTGTTCATTTAGAACAATAACTTGTTATTATATTTAAAATTTCTTTAAATTCAAGGTCAAATTGAGTTCAATTCAACTAATTCAATATCTTCTAAGGTTTTACCTGTTTCTAAACTTGTTGCTAAAGCATTTGCAGTGTCTAGTGATGTAAAGAGACCTAGTCCCCGTTCAACTGCTTTTCTTCTAAGTTTTACTTCGTCATATTCCGGGAAACGTTCCTTAGTTGAGGTCGAAATAACATAATTAACAGCATTTGAATCGAGTAAATCTTCACTGTTTGGTTTTGGCTCACTAAATTTACGAACCATTTCAGATTCAATACCGTGTTCAGCTAACTTTTTACTGGTTCCTTCAGTAGCATAGATTTTGAATCCTAAGTTTTCAAACCGCTTCGCTAAACTAACGGCATCTTCCTTGTCTCGACCCCGAACACTAATAAATACGCCACCTTTATGACCGAGAATGTTACCTGAAGCTACTAGTCCTTTATAAAGAGCATCTTCAAAGTTTTTAGCTATTCCTAAAACTTCACCAGTTGACTTCATTTCTGGTCCTAATTGAGTATCAACATTATGAAGTTTAGCAAAGGAGAATACAGGTACTTTTACTGCAACATAGTCCCTGTTTTCAGCTAAGCCTGTTCCGTATGGCATATCTTTTAACTTTTCACCCATCATGACTCTTGTAGCAATGTCAACAATAGGAATATCGGTAACTTTAGAAATGTAAGGAACCGTTCTAGAACTTCTTGGATTAACTTCAATTACATTAACCTGACCATCATGGATAACGAATTGGATGTTGATCATTCCAATAACATTTAAAGCTTTTGCTAGACGTTTCGTATATTCAGTAATAGTTTCAATTACATCATCTGTTAAGTTTTGGGGTGGATAAACAGCGATTGAATCACCGGAATGAATTCCAGCTCTTTCAACATGTTCCATAATACCTGGAATTAAGAAATCTTCTCCATCACAAATAGCATCAACTTCAACTTCAGTTCCAGGTAAATATTTATCAATCAATACAGGATTTTCAAGTTCATGTCTTGTTATAATTCCCATATATTCCTTAACATCTTTTTCATCAAAAGCAATGATCATGTTTTGACCACCAAGAACATAGCTTGGTCTAAGTAAAACTGGATAACCTAAGTTTTCAGCAGCTTTAAGTGCTTCTTCAGTAGTGTAGACGGTGTCACCTTTTGGTCTAGGAATTCCACACTCTTCTAAAATTTGATCAAATAGTTCCCTATCTTCGGCAGCATCAATATTTTCAGGTGCTGTTCCTAAGATTGGAACTTTAAGAGTTTCTAAGTCTTTTATTAACTTAATTGCAGTCTGACCACCAAATTGGACAATAGCTCCGTCAGGATTTTCAGTTTCAACAATACCCCGAACATCTTCAGGTGTTAATGGCTCAAAATAGAGTCTATCTGAAGTATCAAAGTCGGTAGATACAGTTTCTGGATTGTTATTAACAATAATTGCTTCAGCTCCGCACTGGGAGAGAGTCCAAGCACAATGGACAGAGCAATAGTCAAATTCAATTCCTTGTCCAATTCTGATTGGTCCAGAACCAAAAACTAAAATTTTCTTCTTATCTTTATCAGAATGATTTTCTAAGAAATAATCCGCTTCGTTTTCCTGATCAAATGTTGAATAAAAGTACGGCGTTTCAGCTTCAAATTCTGCAGCACACGTATCAACCATCTTGAAAACTGGATATTCTTTAGGGATTTCATCCTTACTTAATCTTTCAATTGTGGAGTCTAAGAACCCGATTTCCCTGGCAACATCAACTCTTTCTTGACCACGGTCATCTTTTAAACCCTTTTCAATTAAGTCACGTTCCATAACAGCTAAATGTCTTAACTTATCTAGGAACCACATATCAATCTGGGTAATCGCTTGGATTTGATGCAGGTCAAAATCACGATAGAGAGCTTCATAGATAACAAAAGCACGTTCATCGTCCTTTTTATGAAGAGCTTCTAATAGTTCCTCATCACTCATATCTTCATACTTCTTAACGGATAAAGTATCAAAACCGAGTTCAGCTGAACGGATAGCTTTCATCATAGCCTGTTCAAAACTTGAACCTATAGCCATGACTTCCCCTGTCGCTTTCATCTGGGTTCCAAGTTCCTTATCAGCATAAACAAATTTATCAAACGGCCAACGTGGGAACTTAACAACAATATAGTCAATAACCGGTTCAAAACATGCTGGTGTTTTACCGGTAATATCGTTCATGATTTCATCTAAGGTAAAACCAACAGCGATTAAGCTTGCAATCTTAGCGATTGGATAACCTGTTGCTTTAGATGCCAGTGCAGAGGATCTAGATACCCTTGGATTAACTTCAATAACAGCATAGTTGAAATTTTCTGGATCGAGAGCAAATTGACAGTTACAGCCACCTTCAACTCCAAGTTCAGAAATAATTTTAAGTGCTGAAGTTCTAAGCATCTGATACTCTTTATCCGATAGTGTTTGACAAGGTGCAACAACGATTGAGTCACCCGTGTGGATTCCAACCGGGTCAAAGTTTTCCATTGAACAAACCGTAATAACATTCTCTTTGCTATCACGCATAACTTCAAACTCGATTTCTTTCCAACCTTGAATGGATCTTTCAATGAGGACTTGGGTAATTGGACTTAGTCTTAAACCATTTCTGGTGATTTCCCTTAATTCCTTCTCATTAGAAGCAAAGCCACCACCTGTTCCACCAAGCGTAAAAGCAGGTCTAACAACAACTGGATAACCGATTTGATCTGCAAAATCGACAGCATCTTCTACAGTTTCAACAACTAGAGATGGAACAACCGGTTCCCCGATCTTCCTCATGGTTTCTTTAAATTCAAGTCTATCTTCTGCTTTATCAATTGTTTCAATATCGGAACCGAGTAGCATCACTCCATGTTCATCTAAGAATCCTTCTCTAGCTAGTTGCATTGAAAGTGTTAAACCTGTTTGACCACCTAGAGTTGATAGAATTCCGTCCGGTTTTTCTTCTTTAATTATTCTTTTGACAACATCAAGCGTTAATGGCTCAATATAAATTTTATCTGCCATCTTTTTATCGGTCATGATCGTAGCAGGATTTGAATTAACTAAAACAACTTCCAGACCAGCTTCCTTTAATGCTTTACAAGCTTGTGTCCCAGCATAATCAAACTCCGCAGCCTGTCCAATAACAATCGGACCTGAACCGATAACAAGAACTTTTTTTAAATTAGGATTAAGTGGCATTAGATTCTACCTCGAAGTCTTTCCACCTGGCCTTGTTCCATCCTGTCAATAAATTTTCTAAACAAGTATCCAGTATCATTTGGACCAGCACTTGCTTCTGGATGGAATTGGACAGTAAACGCATTGATATCTTTATATTCGATACCTTCGTTTGTCCCGTCATTCATGTTGATATGAGTTACTGTTGCAACTTCTTCCGGAATAGATTCAACAGCATATCCATGATTTTGACTCGTAATATATACTCTATCTTTTTGTAAATCTTTAACTGGCTGATTTAATCCTCTATGTCCAAATGGCATCTTAACAGTCTTGCCACCCATGGCTAGAGCCATTAATTGATGTCCTAGACAGATCCCAAATATTGGTTTCCCATATTTAATATATTCTTTAACATTTTCAATAATATCTGGATATTCAGCAGGATCTCCTGGACCGTTTGTTAACATAATTCCATCAGGATTTAGACGTTTTATCTCATTAATACTGGTATTTGCAGGCATAACGGTAACGTTGCAGCCTTCCTGAAGCAGCATTCTTAAGATATTTTTCTTATATCCATAATCGATTAGAGCCACGTGGTTTGCCCTATTTTCCCTAGTGTAATACCAGTCGTATTTTTCACTAGTTACATCCATGACCGGTCTAACAACTTTATGATGTTTTATCTGATTTAATAATTTTTCTTTAACATGTTCGTCACTAATATCTTCTGTTGTTAAAGCACCGTTCATCGTTCCGTGCATCCGGATTTTTCGAGTTAAGGCACGAGTGTCTACATCCCAAACACCAACAATGTTTTGTTTAACTAGAAAATCGTTGATTGTAGACATATTTCTAAAGTTTGAAGGTTCTTCACACCATTCTTTAACAATATAACCAGCTACCCAACTCTTATTACTTTCCATATCGTCAGGATTGACTCCATAATTTCCAATTAGGGGATAAGTTTGAAGTACAATTTGTCCACAATAAGACGGATCCGTTAAAACTTCAAGGTAGCCTGTCATACCGGTTGTAAAAACAATTTCACCAATTGTTGTTCCTTCTGCTCCGAAGTTATAACCTTCAAAAACAGTCCCATCTTCTAGGAGGATGTAAGCTCTTTTATCTCTTTTGTAGTAAGACATTTCTTCTCTTATTTAGTCTAAAAAAAAAGATACGTAATCGTATCTTTAAATTGCAATTTCATCTCGTCCAGGACCAACACCAACGTATTTGATACTTGCACCTGTCAATTCTTCTATCTTTTTCAAATAGTTTTTAGCATTTTCAGGTAAGTCTTCAATTTTTCTAACATCAGTTGTTGATTCCAACCATCCTGGTAATTCTATATATATCGGTTCAACTTTTTCAAGTTCTGTCGTTGTAGGCATATAATCAATGTCTTTACCATCAAGTCTATACCCCGTACAGATCTTTATTTTATCTAACTCGTCAAGTTTATCTAACTTACATAAAGCTAGTTCGTCATAACCGTTTATTTCATTCGTATATTTAACAATTGGAGCATCAAACCAACCAAGTCGTCTCGACCTACCGGTACGTGCACCATATTCGTCATCGGGTTTTTCTCCACTACCACGTAGCTGGTCGATTTCCGTATCTGTTGATTCGGTCGGGAATGGTCCCCCTCCTACTGCACTTGAAAAGGCTTTGGCTACACCAATAACATTATCAATTTGCTTTGCTGGAAATCCACTGCTAACAGCTGCATATGCTGCAACAGGATTACTGGAAGTAACATAAGGATAAATACCTAAATCGATGTCCTTCATAGCAGCAAGTTGTCCTTCAAAAAGAATATTCTTATCGTTATCAATATAATCGTGGATCAACTCATGCTGATTAACAATCCTGTCCTTTAACTTTTCTGACCATTCTGAAGTTTTACTTAAAATATCTTCCTCTGTTATTTCATCAGCACCATATACTTTAAGGAAACCATTGATGCTTGGTAGGAAATTTTTAATTTTATCCTTTAAGCTTTCTTCATCAAGTAAATCTTCAAAACGGAAGTTCTTTCTTAAATCTTTAAAAGCATAGGCTACGCCAATACCACGCTTTGTTGTTCCAATTCCACCTTTCTTTTCCATCAAGGCATCAAGAACTTGGTGATACGGCATCAATATCTGTGCTTTTCCTGAAATTTTCAGGTTGTCCGTATTAACCCCAGCCTTTTGAATTTCTTCTAATTCTTTAATAATGACATCGGGGTTAGCAACAGTACCAGTCCCTATTAGGCTAATACAGTCCTCTTTGAAAATCCCACTTGGAATTAGATGAAGTTTGAATACACCTTTATCATTTACAACGGTGTGTCCTGCATTATCTCCTCCCTGGAACCTAACTATTAGATCCATATCGTTTGAGAGATAATCAATCATTTTACCTTTACCTTCATCTCCCCATTGGCTTCCAACTAAAACATTTACGGGCAATTCTAAACTCTCCTATGTGCTTTTCTAGTATTTAAATTAATTCTCGGAATATTTTACCACATGGAATCGTAAGTCAATATTTGAAAATTTAGTTGAATAGAATAAATCATAAACTAAAACAAAAATAATTTTAAAATTTTAGTTATTTTTCATGAATTCAAGTTCAAACTTTTCGATTTCACTTATTAAAGCTCTTCTCTTTTTAAATTTAACTTTCCAGGAATCAATTAGATTTTGAACAATTTCTTTACCTGAGTCTAACTTCAATAATTTTTTAAAATGTTCTATGATTTTCTTATAAGCTAACCTATTTCTGTCCGTTAAAGCAATGTTTTCTAAAAAATCAGCATATAAGTTCATGGATTCCTTTGGAAATTCATTATACAAAATATCAAAATGATTCAGAAAAGTATTAAAGTCCTTGTTTTCTGAGATTAAGTCAAAAAGTCCAGTATAATCTCCTACATAATTTAAGAATTGGGCTTCCTTTTCACTCCCTTTATATTTATCCATTAATTGCTGCTTAACATTGTTCCACTCATCATCTGAGAGTTTATTCTTTAACTCTGAAGCATAGTCAAATGTTTCATTATCAAAGTTAAGAGCTAAATTTATTAAGTCATCAACTTCATTACTTAAATTGTCTAGTTTTGAACTTAGTTCCTTTCTTTCATTGAGGAAATGCTCATGTAAAATAAGTTTATCTTTGGTTTTACCTAAAATATCATTAACAACTTCAAGAGATCCTTCATAATCTCCTTTATTTTTTAAGTAATTGTAATAAATGACTTGAACATCTAAATCATCAGGATTGTTTTGAACAAATTCATTTATGTGTTTTTCAGAATCCTCTGAATTCTGAGCAATTGCAAAATAACTAGAGATTAAATTATTTTTAGTCGATCCTTTAGTAAAAGTAACACGACTATCAGTGGTAGTTAAAAGATTATTAAGTAAATCTAGTTTTGCTTCAATATGATTTTCATCATTAAATGTATTAGAGAATGTATCTCTAACAAACTTACCAGTTATTGAGTCCTTAGTATAAGGAAATCTGTCCAAAAAGTAGTTAAATATAACCTCTTCTTCATTGTCAGGAATATCATTAAGTAAGGATTCCATAAATGTAACAAGTTCATTTTCGAGTTCTCTAACTCCAGTTGTACTTTCAGCTAATTCATACACATTAATAATGTCATAGATGTAACCAGCTAGAATAAAAGCATTTAACTTATTCCCATGTTCAAAGAGTGGCTTAATAACCATTTGAAAGAATTCATCTAGGCTATAAGCTAAATCACGCTCTCTCATCCATACTCTTTTTCTATCAGTACGGAATTTAACACATAACTCTTCAAGATATTTAGCAATCAAAAACATATCGGTTTCTGATAGTTTCTTTTCAGAATTAATCAAAAATTCTAAGAGTAATCTATTATCCTGACTTAAAAAATCAGCTAAAAACTTATCCTTATAATCTTGTTCCGAATTCTGAACAAAATTAAGAAGATAATCATTATTATCTTCAACTTCTTGAAATGGATTGTCGAGATTATTGGAAAATCCATAAACATCATTATTAATATATTCTTCAAACCATTTTTCTAAAGCAGCTACAATATGGGAACAACTACCATAACTCTTAAATTTATTACAATCACAAACAAATCCTTTTTCAACAGCCATTCCGTTAAGCGGTATTTCTACATTATAGATTTTTTCATCATCAACTTTAGCTTTTAATATATTTCCTATTAATTCTAATTCTTTAACAGCATTATCAGAAACTAAAGCCTCTCCATTTTGTTTATCACTTTTACTGAAGTAAATATCCCATTGCATAATTTAATCCTTTATTTCTAATTTCATAATTATCAGTATTGATACAATAATATAGTAACAGTGAAAGAAGATAATTAAAATGTATGATAAAAGCGATTTTTCAAAAGGTAGTATTGTAAAGCATATTTTATATTTATCTATTCCCATGACCATCTCTCAGGTTGTTCAAATGCTCTACAACTTAGTCGATAGAATTTATATTGGCCATATTGATCAAGTTTCTGGTTTAGCATTAACTGGTTTAGGTTTAACTTTCCCAATTGTAACCATCATCATGGCATTTACTAACTTGTTTGGGATGGGAGGTGCGCCACTTTTTGCAATAGCTAGAGGAGCTTCAGATGATAATCGAGCTGCTGTTATTTTAAATACAACTTTTACCATGCTACTTATCACTTCCATTTTTTTAATGATAATTTTTTATCTGTTTTTACAACCTATTTTATATCTCCTTGGAGCAAGTACAGATAGCTTTGGTTATGCTTATGATTATCTACTAGTTTACTTAATTGGAACGCCACTTCTGATGTCCACTAGTGGAATGACAGGTTTTATTAATGCTCAAGGATTCTCTGTTACATCAATGGTAATTGTTTTAAGTGGAGTGATTATTAATATTATTTTAGATCCAATATTTATCTTTACCTTTGGTTTCGGTGTAACTGGAGCGGCTCTTGCTACTGTAATTTCTCAAGTGGTTTCGTTTATCCTACTAATAGCTTTTTTTAGAGGATCTAAAACTTTGTTTAAAATCAGTTTGAAATCATTTATAGTGAACAAAATAGCATTGAGGAGAATTTTAGCTCTGGGTCTCTCTGGCTTTACTTTTCAAGCTACCAATAGTGCCGTACAAATTGCGTGCAATGTAACGCTAAGCCAGTTTGGAGGAGATCTCTATATTGGAATAATGGCAGTTCTAACAAGTATCCGTGATTTTGTTTCAGCACCTCTTATTGGTTTAACAAACGGAACACAACCTGTCATTAGCTATAATTACGGAGCTAAAAAGTTAAGTCGTGTGAAAAGCTCAATTCGATTTGTCACTGTAACTAGCGTAGTCTTAATGGTGTTAATTTGGATTCTACTTTTGATTTTTCCAAAACAGGTTATCGGATTATTTAGCTCTTCGCCAGAAATAATTGAAGAAGGTAGCAAATCAATGTTTATCTATTTTTTTGGTTTTTTTATGATGGCATTCCAATTTTGTGGTCAAACCACTTTTACAGGTTTAAATTTTGCTAAACAAGCTGTCTTCTTTTCACTATTTCGAAAAATTGTTATTGTTGTCCCTTTAACTTTGATCCTGCCTCACCTATTTGGTCTCGGAGCAGACGGCGTTTTTCTAGCTGAACCGTTATCTAACTTCATTGGAGGCCTAGCTTGTTACTGTACCATGCTCTATAGCGTTAATAAATTATTTAAAGAAACAGCGAATCCAAATAATCAAAACTGAACTTAAAAAAATCTTTAAATTTTGCATTAAAAAAGACCACATTTTGTGGTCTGTTTTTACTTAATTATTAATGTCTGCTACTTGGAAGACCCTTCTTGGATTCCCGCATACTGGGCATTTTTCTGGAGCTTCTTTTGCTAATACTGTATATCCACAAGCTCCGCAACGCCATTTAACAGGTTCCGGGCGTTTGAAAACAGTTCCGTTCTTAACGTCTTCAGCTAATTTACGGTAACGTGCTTCATGATGCATTTCACAGTCAACAATTGCTCTAAATGTAGCAGCAATATCATTAAATCCTTCTGCTTTAGCATCGTCTGCAAATGCTGGATATAAAGAACCCCATTCGTCCTTTTCACCATTAGCAGCATTTACTAGATTTACATATGTATCATCTGTTAAAGCAAATGGATAAGTTGCATCATGTGGAACATGTAGTTCAATAGGTTGTCCATCTGGACCTTGTTCACTTTCAGCTATATATTTATAGAACTGTTTTGCATGTTGGGTTTCATTGAAAGCAGTTTCTGTGAATATTTCAGAAATTTCACCGTACCCATCATTATGAGCTACTTTAGCGTAATATGTATAACGCATTCTGGCTTGTGATTCACCAACAAATGCTTTCGTCAAGTTTTCTAATGTTTTCGTACCTGTTAATCGACCCATATTTCCTCCTGAATTCATTTATAGGCATTGTAAATATAATTATAACCAAATCTAATTCATTTAAACAAAATTAATTCTTTTCTTCGAGGAAAGTTGCAGCATTAATTGCAGCAATACAACCATCTGCACATGCTGTTATAATCTGTCTGATATCCTTTTGAATAACATCTCCAGCAGCATAAACACCTGGTGTTCCGGCATTCATGTCTTTATTAACTAGAACATAACCACTCTTGTCTAAGTCAAAAAGATCAGTATCGGCTATCATTTTTGTGTTTGGAATATGACCAACAAAAATAAATACGCCTTCAGCATCCACTTTAGTTATTTCGTTTGTTTTAACATTTTTAACTAGAGCACCGTTAACTAGACCGTCTGGACCAGCTGTGATTTCTTCTAAAACAGAATCATAGATAACTTTAATCTTTTTATTATCTAAAACTCGGTTTCTTAAGATTTTACTTCCCCTAAATTCGTCTCTTCTGTGAACTAGATAGACTTCAGTAGCAAATTTAGTTAGGTAGATGGCTTCTTCTAAAGCTGTATCGCCACCGCCAACACAAATAACTTTTAAATTCTTAAAGAAGTTAGCATCACAAGTAGCACAATAAGAGACTCCGAGACCACGGTATTCTTCTTCACCTGGAACTCCTAACTTTCTTGGGTCTGCACCTGTTGCCAGGATTACAGCTCCACAATTGTAAGTATTATCAAGTTCAGTAATAACGTCAAAAGTTCCGTCATCTTTTTTCTTAATATCCAATACGGCTTCTTGAACGAAATCAACACCATTTTCAATACACTGTTCACGCATGTTGTCATTCAGACGGGGTCCAGTTATCGTTAGTCCTGTTCCTGGATAGTTTTCAATAGACCAGGTATTTCCCATCTGTCCGCCTGGTTGTTTTTCAAAAATAGCTGTTTTTAATGCGGCTCTACCTGCATAAATTCCAGCCGTCATTCCAGCTGGGCCGCTTCCTATAATTAAAATATCGTAATTCATTGAACTCCTAATACACAACCTGTTCTGTTGGTTGTAATTGCTTCATTTCATTTTCTTTAGTTATTGCTGCCTGGGCAACATCTTGAGCTAAGTGTGTTACCTGGTCAACATTAGAGAGAACGTCTACAAACATAAATGTTTGGAAAACAGTTTCATTATTCTTTTCTACCCTACGAATCCGTTTATCTCGCAATTCTGTTGTAATTTATATCGATAGGTAAGCTTTTGATCTTATCTCCGGCTTTTCCCCCGATCTACACCGTACATGCAGCTTTTACTGCATACGGCGTGCCATCGTTAAAAAACTTATGGACACCCACACACCATAAATTCTCTAATGACTAGTAGGTATTCCTCCATTCCCATTACAGGAATATCTTTGGTTCCCCTACCGCTTAATACCTTGTTCCAATAACCCTATCTTATACTGTCTTTAGGTTCCTGTTATGAGCCTGCCAGCTTTTTAAATGGTTTTTCATATCGGCCAATCTTACTCAACCACACTGGCTTAATTGATTTTTCTAGACTCTTTCATTCACAGGTT
>CANQOZ010000011.1 GCA_947625585.1 uncultured Eubacteriaceae bacterium | reverse complement strand
GGAATTCTAAGACATTTAGAAAAACACTACAATTTTACAGAAGCCGATTTTGAATCTGCTGAGTTTGAAGCTGTTCCGGCTGGTAAAGCTAGAAATATCGGTTTTGACTCTAGTATGGTTGGTGCTTATGCTCAGGACGATCGAGTTTGCTCTTTTGCAGCTCTTGAAGGAATAACAAAAATTGATGGTATTCCTGAAAGAACAGCTTGTGTCATATTAGCAGATAAAGAAGAAATTGGTAGTTATGGTAATACCGGATTACAATCCAAATTCTTTGAAAACGACCTAGCTGAAATTTGTTACTTAATAGATAAGGACAAGAGTGAATTATTGTTAAGAAGAGCTTTAAAGAACTCTTCGTGTTTATCAGGAGATGTAACGGCTGGATACGATCCAACCTTTGGTGCCTCTTTTGATAAGACAAATGCAACTTACCTTGGTAAAGGTGTTGCAGTTAATAAATATGGTGGTTCCCGTGGTAAATCAGGTTCAAATGATGCCCATCCTGAATTCTTAGCTAAACTAAGAAGCTGTTTTGATAGTGAAGATGTTTACTGGCAAACAGGTGAACTTGGAAAAATTGATCAAGGCGGTGGTGGAACTGTAGCCTATATGTTAGCTAATTTTGGAATGGATGTCGTTGACTGTGGAACACCAGTTCTATCAATGCATTCTCCTTTTGAAATTACATCAAAAGCTGATACATACATGACATATAAAGCTTATTATGCATTTCTAAATAATTTTAGCTAGAAAGATCTAAAATGAACCAGGTTACCTTTAAAGGTGGTTCTCATCCACCTCAGTTTAAAGAGTTAACAAAAAATAAACCAGTTAAAGTAGCCGAAGCTCCAAAAGAAGTAGTTATTCCAATGTCAATGCACATTGGAGCTCCGTGTAAACCTCTAGTTAAAAGAAATGACCATGTTTATATTGGACAAAAAATTGGTGAAGAGCAAGGCTTTGTATCCGTACCGATTCATGCCTCTGTTTCCGGAACGGTTAAAGCTGTTGAAGAAAGACAGCACCCGAATGGAAACCTGGTTATGTCGGTTATTATAGAAAATGATGGATTAGATGAATTTGATCCAAATATTGAAGTTCCGCCAGATTATACAACAATGGAACCTCAAGAAATTATTAATCATATAAAAGACTATGGAATTGTTGGTATTGGTGGTGCTACATTCCCAACACATGTAAAACTAACAATACCTGAAGATAAAACAGTTGATACCGTTATTTTAAATGGTGCTGAATGTGAACCTTATATCACCTGTGACGATACTTTAATGCAGGAAAATCCTGAACTTGTTATCCAAGGATTAAAGATAATAATGAAAGCAATCGGTGTCGACAAAGGTTACATTGGAATAGAAGATAACAAACCAGAAGCGATTTCAATTATGACCGATGCTGCTTCTAATGAACCAAATATTACAGTAGTTCCATTAAAAACTAAGTATCCGCAAGGAGCAGAAAAACAATTAATTACTGCTGTAACTGGTAGGGAAGTTCCTTCTGGTGGATTACCAGCTGATGCTGGTGTTGTAGTAAATAATGTTGGAACAGCTGCTCAAATTGCTAAATCATTTAATACTGGAATCCCATTTTATGAAAAGTTAGTCACTGTAACAGGTGAAGCAGTTAGTGAACCACAGACTTTATCTGTCAGATTAGGAACTCCTTTCCAGGAAGCAATTGATCAGGCAGGTGGTTTTAAGAAAGAGCCAGGTAAAATAATCTCAGGTGGACCAATGATGGGAGTTGCTCAGTTTACAACAGAAGTTCCCGTTATTAAGTCAACATCTGGAATTTTATGTTTTGACGAAGAACAAGCTCAACTTCCAGAACCAACTGATTGTATAAAATGTGGTAAATGCGTTGAAGTTTGTCCAATAAGACTTCAACCATTTCAGATGTCAGCTTTTGCACTTCAAAATGATTGGGACGAGTGCGAAGCTCTAAATGTTATGGATTGTATTGAATGTGGTAGCTGCTCATTTGTTTGTCCTGCAAAGAGACCATTACTCTCATCATTTAGAACAGCAAAGCGTAGTATTGCTAAACGAGGTAAGAAATAATGGAAGAAGGCAAAAAACTCTGGGTGTCTTCATCGCCGCATATTAGATCCGGCTTAACTACTCAGAAGATAATGTTGGATGTCTTGATAGCCCTATTACCAGCATTTGGTGTTTCAATCTATGTGTTTGGTCTACCAGCTCTCTTGATTACCATCATTTGTGTTTGTACTTGTGTTCTTACAGAATACGTTATTGAAGTTTTAAAGAAAAAACCAATTACAATCTCTGACCTGTCTGCTTGTGTTACTGGTGTTTTAATAGCTTTTAATTTACCAGTTCAAGCTCCATGGTGGATGTGTATTATTGGTTCTGTTTTTGCAATCGCAATTGTAAAACAACTTTTTGGAGGAATAGGACATAACTTCTTAAATCCTGCATTAGCAGGTAGAGCTTTCCTACTTGCTTCCTGGCCAACTAGAATGACTGGAACTAGTTTTATTCCGGTTGATGCTATGACTGAAGCAACACCTCTTGGTATTTTAAAACAGGGTTTAGATGCACCACTACCTTCAAATATGGATATGTTTTTAGGTTTTCCTGGTGTTTATGGAGCTATTGGTGAAATTTCAGCAGTTGCTTTGATAATTGGTGGATTATATTTAATTATTCGTGGAATCATATCTTGGAGAATTCCCACCTTCTATCTACTAACTGTTGCAATTATGGCCTTTGCTTTTGGTGAAGATGTTATCTTCCAACTTTGTGCTGGTGGATTAATGTTAGGTGCTTTCTTTATGGCAACCGATTATGTTTCCTCACCAAGCACTCCTATAGGACAGATAATATTCGCTGTCGGATGTGGACTCTTAACCATGATAATAAGAAAATTCGGTGGTTATCCAGAAGGTGTTTCTTATTCAATCCTGCTCATGAACTGTGCAGCTCCATTGATCCAGAAATATACTCAACCTAGAGTTTATGGTAAACCAAAGAAGAAAGGTGAAGCTGTAAATGAAGGATAAAATAAAACTTGATTGGGGAATAATAGCTAAATATGGATTTATCCTATTAGCGATAACCGTTGTATGCACCCTTCTACTAGCTTTAACAAACCGAGTAACTGAACCCGTAATTGCTAAACAGGAAGAACAAAAGAATATAGAAGCCCAACAGAACGTCCTACCTCAAGCTAATAAGTTTAAGAAAGTTAAAAACTTAGATGAAATAAAGAAGGAAGTTGGTGCTGACGGAGATATTATTGAATCCGTTGACGAAGCTTACCAAAATGATACTTTAGTTGGTTATGCTGTTAAAACAACTCCAAATGGTTATGGTGGTGAAATCCAGATGTTAACTGGTATTGGTACTGATGGTAAAATCAGTGGTATTTCAATATTAGAACAAAGTGAAACAGCTGGATTAGGTGCTAGATCCGCTGAGGAAGATTTCCAAGCTCAATATAGAGGACTTAATGCTAAGGAACCAGTTGAAGTTGAGAAAAACGGTGAACTTGATGGAAATGAAATAGAAGCAATAAGTGGCGCAACCATAACTTCTACTGCTGTTACAAGAGGGGTTAATACTTCCGCTGATGCAGTTGATAAATTAGAAGGGGACAAATAATAAATGAATTTTAAATATTTAACAAATGGATTAGTTAAAGAGAACCCTACTTTTAGGTTGCTACTTGGAATGTGTCCGACGATGGCAGTCACAACAGCAGCTTTAAATGGTGTTGGTATGGGATTGTCAACGACTTTTGTTCTAATAGGTTCAAATGTCGCTATTTCGGCACTTCGAAAGGTCATACCTGACAGTATTAGGATTCCCGCTTTTATCGTAATAATTGCATCGTTTGTTACAATCGTTGGAATGGTACTTGAAGCTTACTTACCGAGCCTCTATGCTACACTTGGGATTTACATTCTATTAATTGTTGTTAATTGTATTATTCTTGGAAGAGCAGAGGCATTTGCCTTTGATCATACTGTTTCTGAATCTTTAATGGATGGAATTGGTATGGGACTCGGATTTACGATGTCTCTAACCGTATTAGGTTCTGTCAGAGAAATATTTGGTGCTGGTAGCTTATTTGGTTTCTCATTATTTGGACCAAATTTCGAACCGGTAACTTTAATGATCTTACCTCCAGGTGGATTTATTGTTTTAGGTTTAGGAATTGGTTTAATAAACTGGATAACTATTAAAGCTGAAAAACGTAAAGAAGCTAAAGCTGAAGAAACTTCTACAAGCCAGGAGGTTAAAGCATGACAAACGTTTTATTAATTTTAGTTAGTGGAATATTTGTTCAAAACTTTATTTTCTCCCGCTTCTTAGGAATTTGTCCATTTTTAGGAGTTTCAAAATCTATTCCTACAGCAGTTGGTATGGGAGTTGCTGTAACTTTTGTTATGGCTATGGCATCAGCTATCACTTATGTGGTACAATATGCTATTCTGACTCCTTTACATTTAGAATATTTACAGACAATTGCTTTCATACTAGTTATTGCAACATTAGTACAACTAGTTGAAATGATTATAAAGAAAGTATCACCAACTTTATACAATGCTTTAGGGGTTTATCTACCTCTAATTACGACAAACTGTGCTGTTTTAGGAGCCGCTCTTTTAAACATCCAAAACGGGTACAATTTTATTGAATCTGTAGCTTTTGGAGTTGCAGGAGCATTAGGATTTACTTTAGCAATAATCCTGTTTGCTGGTGTTAGGGATAAGTTAAGAATTTCTGCTATTCCTGAAGCTATGCAAGGATTCCCGATTGCTTTAGTTACAGCCGGTTTAATGTCGATAGCATTTTTAGGATTCTCTGGAATGTTAAACGTCTAGAGCTAGAAGTGATTAAAAATGGAAATACTAATACCGGTATTAGTTTTAGGAGCTATGGGTTTAGTCTTTGGAAGTGGATTAGCACTAGCCTCTAAAATATTTGAAGTCAAACAAGACGAGAGAATACCTCAAGTTAGGAATGAACTTCCTGGAGCTAACTGTGGTGGTTGCGGATACCCTGGTTGTGATGCTTTAGCTGAAGCTATTGTAAATGGCGAAGCAGAAGTAAATACATGTCCGGTTGGCGGAGCACCAGTTGCTGCTAAAATTGGTGAAATCATGGGTTTAGAAGTAGAAGAAACCGAACCACAAGTAGCTCATATTATGTGTCATGGCACTCATGATGTTGCTCCAGTTAGAGCTGAATACTATGGTTTGAATGATTGTAGAGATGCTTTTAATGCTAATGGAGGAACAAAGAGTTGTCGTTATGGCTGTCTTGGTTATGGTAGTTGTGTAGCATCCTGTCCATTTGATGCAATCCATATGGGTGAAGATGGAATCCCTATTGTTGATGAAGAAAAATGTACAGCTTGTGCTACTTGTGTAGCTACTTGTCCAAAAGACGTCATTCAAATCGTTCCTAAAAACCAAAATATATTTGTAAGTTGCAGTAATACAGAACCTGCTAAATACGTAAAACCAACTTGTACTGTTGGTTGTATTGGCTGTCGTATGTGTACTAGAGTTTGTCCTACAAATTCAATAACTGTAACTGATAACTTAGCAAGTATTAATTATGATACATGTATTAACTGTGGTCTTTGTGTTGAAAAATGCCCAGCTAATGCAATAACAGGAGACAAAATTGAAGGAAATCTTGAAGAATATATGAAAGAACATCCTGATTTTGATCCTAATGGAAAACCTGCTCCTAGAAGAAGAAAGGAAGCAGCTGCTTAATGATTATAGTGCATGGTATGTAATAAACAATTACATATCATGCTTTTTTTAATGAATTTAAAAAAGGATAGCCTATAGCTACCCTTTTTTACTATTATTATGACGATCGAAAGGAGAGAACAAACCTTTAAAGTTTCCATCAATATTCTACCGGCCTCCGATGGATAACTATGAAAAGGCGCTTTAAATTCCAAAGTTTAAAAACAATATTTATTGTTTTTAATAGCAATATTCAACGTAGCTAACAACGAATCGATGTCCGTTGAGTAAGCTAGTTTACTTTGACAATCGTAATTATCTAGGTAACGTTGACAGCCAGAAACAATTTCGGGCATATTATCCCGAATTGCTCCTTTAACCAGATCTTCTTCAAAACTGTTTTTAAATCGATAGCTTGTTAAAAACGTACCATCAACTGGAAACATCTTTGTATATTGTAGCGCATGAACACGACCACTTCTGGTAATTTGACGTGGAGGCAGTTCAAAAAAGTTCCCGTTGCAATAACGAGGATCCAAATTTGAACGAATTGGTACTAAAAAATCATGACGTCCGTTAAGGTATTTTAACCGTAGAACTAATAAACAAGGACGTTTATTTCTGAGAAACTCACTATCCGTAACTTCGTAAAGTCGTTCAAGTTCTTGATCAATATAGGTAATACTAACTTTTTTCATGGTTCTTTCCCTTCTTTAAAAATTTAAATTGTTCAGTAAGTTATCAAGAATTTTAAATAAAAGTTATAACGTTACAATATTAAGTATTCTTGAATTATGAACGATCGCCATTTAAATAGTCAATTTTGGGAAAGAATAAAAATTCTAACGTTCAAATATTTAAGATAAATTAACGTTTTATAAAAATGTCTGTAATTAAAATAGTGTTTTTGGATATATATTAAAACAAGGATCTAATCAGATCACAACTATTTAATTTACAATAATTAGTATTTTAACATTTAGAAAGTAAAAATACATTAGTAAAATAAATTAGACAGCACCTCCTTTAATTTATTGGATGGAGGTTTAAATATCAATTTGCTGATAGATGTTAAAATTTATACTTTAGATTGAGGAGCAATATGGCTGAAGAAATTATTAGAATATATCCAAATGATAATATGAGTTTTAATATTGATAATCTCAGCGAAGATAAAAACGCTCAAGATTTTGTTGAATTTGAACTCGACCTCCAAAAAGAAGGTGAACCATTAGAAACTGAAAAATTTGATTTGGACATTGAACCAGGTAAAAATTATTGGTATTTCTTAGAACCAGAAGAACTTAAAGACGGTGAATATATCTATAATATTACAGCTAAAGCTAAGAAAGCTGTAGGTGATTATAAAAAAGGACAGGAACTAGCTCATACCCAAAAGATATTTAAAGTGGAGGGCAATCCTGAAGAAGTAGAAGAAAAGGAACTCCCTGAATTAAAAGTCGAACAAACTGATGAAGATGTAATCTTCACAGGCGAAAACTTTGAAGCAAAATTTTCAAGACCGCTAGGTGGTTTAGTTAAATTAGTTTACGATGGTGTTGATTATTTAAATAGTAAACCTCTAATTACATTCTGGAGACCATTAACAGATACCGATCTTCATTTAGGTTATAACTTTGAAAGTGCTCTTTGGTTAGCAGCAACAGTTGGACAACAACTCTTACCTGAAAAGTATTATTTTGAACAAGTTGGAGATGACTATAAATTAACATTTGTTTATCGTTATCCTCTACCGGGTGGACAGGAAAGTGCTGTTATCTATACTGTTAAACCAGATGGAACAATTCAGGTTGAAACAGTCTACTCCGGACTAGCAACAGTAGATACTATGCCAGTTTTTGGAATGGATTTTAAATTGAACAAAAACTTAGATGCTTTTAAGTATTATGGATATGGTCCTGAAGAAAATTATATTGATACAACCGAAGGTTTAGATCTTGGTGTTTATGAATCAACTGTTCGCAAAAATTACAATAAGAAGATTAGACCACAAGAAAATGGTAATAGGACTGGAGTTAGATGGGCAGAAGTTTATAATTCTAAAACTGGTAAAGGAATTAAATTTACAGCTGTTAAGAATAATTTTGAATTTAATGTATTGCCATATAATACTTACGAAATAGAAGCAGCTAGTGATGCTTCTGAACTTGGTAAAATTAACAATACGAACGTTCGAATTGCTGGAAGAGTAAGTGGCGTTGGTAATGGTGATTATATTGATAACTGGGCTAGAGTTGATGCTGGCGAAATGATTGAATTGATATTTGATATCAGTCCAGTTACTGTTTTTAAAGAAACTAAAAAAGCTACTCCTAAAAAGACGGAACCTAAGAAAGCTGAAGCAAAAAAAGAAACTTCGAAAGTAGAAACTAAAAAAGAACCTACTAAGAAGGAAACAAAAAAGGAAACTAAAACAGATACTAAAGAAGCTAAAACAAAAACAACGAAATAATTAATATAATTAAAATTTGGAGGGGAAGTAGGTGAAAGTCCTACGCTGTAGTCGCAACTGTAAGGTAGAGAATACTACTAAGCCAGATTACCTTGAATTATCTTGAACCGACTTAGAACAAGATAATGAATTAGACCATTCAGGCCCTTTCAGATTGAAAGGGCTTTTTTAGAATAATGAATAAAAAACAAAAGACGAATTTAAAATTTTTAATATTTTTATTAGTATTATTAGCATTTAATCATCCAGTATATGCAATGCATATTATGGAAGGGTTTCTACCGTTAGGTTACTGTATCTTTTGGGGAGTTCTATGTTTACCATTCCTCTACTTTGGATTTATAAAAATTAAAAAAATTATTAATCATGAACGTAGATCTTTAATTCTACTAGCAATGAGTGGAGCTTTTATTTTTGTAATATCTTCACTTAAAATTCCTTCAGTAACAGGTAGTTGTTCTCATATGACAGGAACTGGACTTGGAACCATTCTCTTTGGAGTACCTGTAACGAGCATTCTAGCTTTAATAGTTCTAATTTTCCAAGCGTTACTTTTAGCCCATGGTGGAATCACAACTCTAGGAGCTAATGATTTTTCAATGGGAATAGCTGGACCAATTTTAACACTATGTCTATATAGGTTAGGACAAAAGTTAAAAGTTAATAATAAGGTAAATATCTTCATAGCTTGTGCATTAGGTGATCTGTTTACCTATTGTATTACTTCAATTCAACTAGCACTCGCTTATCCAGCAGAAAATGGTGGCTTTTTAGCTTCAGTTTTTACCTTTTTAGGCGTATTTGCTCCTACTCAAATACCTTTAGCTATTGTAGAAGGACTACTCTCAGTTATCTTAATCGTAACACTTGAAAGTTATGCTAAACCAGAACTTGAAAGCATTCACTTTGATTTTCAGAGGTAAAAAATGAGTAGAAAAAATAAATTAATCATAATTGGGTGTGTTATTGGTGTCATTATTTTAATCGTTTTTCCTTTAATCTATAAAGCAGGTTCAGAATTTTCAGGTTCGGATGATAGTGGATCAGAAGCGGTATCACAAGTTTTAGATAGAGAATACATCCCTTGGTTTGTTCCAATAATGGAACAGTTTTTAGGTGGTGAAATTCCTGGAGAACTTGAATCATTATTATTCTGTATTCAAACAGGTATTGGAGTAGGAATATTAGCATTCTTTATAGGACTATACTACGAACGCTATCAATTAGCTGCAACTAAAAGAGGTAGGGAACGGTATAAGGAATATATTAGGGATTATGAAGATAGTGAAAAAACGTGAAATATTTAAGCTTTTATGTTCTAGTAATTCCGAATCTTATACTGTTTATTCTAATTCTACTTTCAGGTTTTCTAGTTAAAAATAAAGTTAATAAACAGAAGAACTCGTTATCTATCATTGATCAGTTAAACCATTACTCAAAGTTATCAGGAATTAATACTGGATATAAATTACTCGTTTCACTTCTTTTACTAATTTTTTGTTTATTAAACGGAAATATCCAGGTTTCAATATTAGTAATTTTTATTACAACATTTATTACTGTTTATTTCGGCAAAATAGATTTAAGTCAATATTTAAAACTGTTTATTATTCCGTTTAGTTTTCTAATTTTAAGTTGTATTGCAATATTATTAAACTTTGGAACACATTTACCAACTGAAGTCTTAGCATCAATAAAACTTTGGTCGTTTTATATCTTTGTTACCGATTCAAGTTTATTAAATTCATGTACTGTATTTTTTAGAGTTTTAGCATGTATTTCATCACTCTACTTTTTAATAGTAAATACTCCTGTTGATAAAATATTAGCTTGTTTAAAACATTATCATTTTCCTAATGTTTTAATTGAATTAATGTTTTTAATCTATCGTTTTATATTTTTCCTTTGGGAAATTTCAATTGATATGGTTACAGCAGCTAAATTAAGGTTTGGATTTGATAGTTACCCAAAAACGATTAAAAGTATTGGAATGATTGGAAGTAATATTTTTATTGTATCCTTCAAAAAAGCTCAAAAGTTTTATAACTCAATGGAATCTCGTTTGTATAATGGAAGTTTAAATTTTATTTTCACTGAATCAAAAGTAACTCCGGTTGAAGTAGGTCTGTTCATATTTGGTATTTGTTATTTCAGTTTTCTATATTACAGTTTTCAATAATGGACATTTTAGAAATCAAAGACCTGACATTTTCTTATGGCAATGAAGCAGTTCTAAAGAATGTTAATCTAAAACTTAAAAAAGGAGAGAAGCTAGTTATATTAGGAGCCAATGGCTCAGGCAAGAGTACCTTGTTTTTAATAATGAATGGTGTTTTAAAACCAGATAGCGGACAAATTATTCTTGACAATTCTCCTGTTAAATTAAACAAAAAGGGTTTACGTTTATTAAGAGAACATATTGGAATTGTATTTCAAGAAGCTGAAAGTCAGATTATAGCTTCAACTGTATTTAATGAGATTAGTTTTGGATTAACTAATCTAGGACTTTCAGTAGATGAGGTAATAAAGAGGACTGAAGAGACATTAGATAAACTTAACATTCAGAATTTAAGAGAGAGAGCTCCACATTTCTTATCAGGAGGAGAACAAAAAAAGGTAACAATAGCTGATATTATTGCAATGAAACCAGAAATTGTAATTTTTGATGAACCGACAACTTCTTTAGATCCAATTGGGGTTAATAATTTAAAGAAAATTTTAGAAGATTTAAGTAATGAAAGTAAAACTCTTGTTATTTCTACTCACTTAGTTAACTTTGCTTGGGAATGGGCTGATCGAATCGCAGTTTTAAATGATGGTTTTATTCAAAAGGTTGGAACACCTGAACAAATCTTTTCTGATGATGAGCTCCTATACTCGGCCCATCTCGAGAAACCAATCCTTTTTGAACTAGAAGATTTTTTGATTACAAAAGGTTTAATAAAACGTGGATCATATTCAAGAACAGTTTCAGAATTAGAAGAAAAATTAAATCTAACTTTGAAATAAAGATCTTGTTAAAATATCAGAAAATCCAACACTGGTTTATAATAGTGAAAAGATTTTGGAGAAAAGATATATGAGGAACAACTATGTCAATATTAGAAGAAAAAATATACAAATGTTCTAACTGCGGTCAAAAGTCCAAACATAAATATTTTGTCTCTTGGAATTCATTGATTAATGGTTCAAAAACAATTCATGGTTTTGATACTTTTGGACCAAATTTATTAATGGAGTGTCCTTATTGTGGGTTCGTTTCAACCAATTTAGAAAGAGAAAACAAACAACTTGCTGATGGAGGCATTGAAGAGATTAACAAATTGTATGAAGAAAAATATGGGGATTTATTTGAAAATGATAATTATAGTAGGGAATATTTAAAGTACTATCTCTCAAGGATTAGAGAAGATAGTTATAATGTAACAGAAGCTCTATTTGCTTTAGCAAAAGCTATTTATTACTCAAAAGGAAATCCTAATAGAAAAATATTAGTTGACGAACTAAAGCAACTTATCACAGAACTAGATAATGAAGATATAAAGTATTTAATACGTTATTTAGATCTACTTAGGGAATGTGAGGAGTTCGATTTTGTAAGAGAGAATTTAAATCGATGTGGAGATGAAGAACCATCAGATTTAATTGAACTTGAAGCACAATATTGTGAAGATAAAGATTCAAGTCCAAAGAGCTATCGCTTTAGATAAAATTAAAGATTAGTTTATAAATGTTAATCTAATTAGAAACAAATTAGTTTAATGAATAGTACCTAAAAGATAATAGTGTATTTCTGTTATAATCAAAATTTTTCAACTATTATAGAAATTCATACCAAATTTTAGATTAAATAGATTAAAAGTTAAATATAAGAACCTTTTAAACGAATAGTCCTAGAAACAGGACTATTTTTTTTGAGTTTTTGAATTAATTTGATCATCTTTAGTTTCTAATTTCTTTTCCAATTCTTCACTATCGTAGCGAGCACGGAAAATTTCATTAACTAAAACAGCTGAAAGTAAACCTATGACTAATCGTCCGGTTTCATTAAGAAATAGATTCATATTAAATGCTTTATTGTCTAAAAATAGTTGAATTAGAATAACACAGTTAACTGATAGAGTTATATCCCATCGTAACAGGAATGTAAGGAATGTAACAGCTGCAATAGCAATAGCAAAACCTGAAGTATAATCAAGTTTGAACACTTCTATTGTTAACCAGGCAAAGAGGTAGGTATAAAGGAAGGAGATTATCCTTAAAACTATCTTTCTAAAGGTATCTCTTTTTGTTTCATCAACGGTTAGTAAAGTTATTACTCCAGTAGATGGAGCAAAATCGATGTGAAGTAGATCTGCAGCAAAAATTGAAATTAAAACACCGGTTATGATGCGAATAGCAAACATAATCCGGTCTTTCTTAAAATTATTCTTAATATCAGTCCAGTTTATAAAGTTCATCATACTAAATTCTTTTGAATGTCAGGTTTTGGTAGATTTTTAAATAATCTATCCATTTCATCTTTTTTAGGCTTACGTCCCTCATTAATGACAAAACAGAAGTAATCTACTAAGTCACTTTGGAATAAGCTTACCACTTTGTCATTAGCTACATCATTTTTAATTGTATTTTCAAATTTAAACCGTTTCTTCTTTGAGAAGATATTTTGATTTTTGTAATAAAAATAAACTACCCATCCGTAATCTTTTAAAATATAGGTTGGTAATCTAAATATTCCCTCATCTTGAAGTCCTAATTTCGGAGTTCCAAAAGGAGTTTGAGTATTCATTATTACATTTAAAAATCCAGTTAAGTTAAAGTCACTTTTGACTGGAATAATCTTCTTTTTAGATTTAAACCTGTTATACATTTTATGATTTAATTTCAACCAGGAGAAATATAGGGTTAGTAAAACTGCAAAAAATACTAAGAATAAAATATATTTTCTTTGATCCGCTGCCATTGTCATTAAAAATAAGGTAACGGCAAACATGATACCGGCAAATATACTTAAAAAGCTCCTGATATTTAATTCCTTTTGATCTAAGTTTGGTTGGGTTTTTAATTCCCATTCATTTTTCTTCTTCATATAGCATTCCTACTAAATGGAACTTTAAAAATGCGAACCAATTCTTTATCATTTGGCTCACGCTTCGTGTTCTGAATGAAAGATAACAAGTCAGCTAGCTGTTGGGTAAAAGTAAAAATCCACTCAGTTTCCCGTGGACTTTCAGTGCGTTCCTTTGACAGTCTCTTAGCCATTATCTTAATTTCATTTTCATCTATATAAAAATAAACGATCCATTGGAGGTCAATAATTCTATAGACAATTACCCTATGATCAAGCCCTGGAACGAGTCCAATAAGGGGAGTCCCAAATGGTGTCTGTAAACTCTCAACCTTTTCATAGAGTTGGTCTAAAGTTAAGTCCGTTTTAAGTGGTACTATTTTTTGGTTTAAATAAATTTCATTAAAGTATTTTGGATTAATATAGCACCAGGAAGTGAAAATGATTAAGATGATAATTGCACAAACCCCAGACAATAAATATTTTTCATCCACTTCTGATTGAAATAGGAAATAGACGACAATCATAAAAACAATCGCTATAATTACATTAAGTAATGTTTTAAGTTTCTTTTCTTGAGAATTACAAGTAGGAGAAATTAATTTCTTCCACTGTCGCTCCTCTTTTGTCATCTTAAATTTTCTAGGTAAAAATATAGCTAGGATTGAACATAATAGGAATAAGAAGGTTCCACCAATAATTCCAGCACCCCTAGCTGATATTCCAGCTGCAAAACCTAAGATTGCACCGCCTAATAAAACTTTTCTGTAAAATGGCTGACAATTAAACCAAATCATTGCAATTCCTCTAGGAAACGAATTGTTGACGTGATATTTTATACGAGTTACAACCATGAGTTAATAAAACTTGCCCAATGGTTGACTTTATATTATATTACCATTCAGTAAATATTCAAACTTTTCTGAAGCTAATTTAAACCTTTTACGAATTAATGAAGGCATTATCAGATAATGCGGTATACTTTTAAATCTCAATTAAAATACTAGGATTGATTTAATGAAAAGTTTGAGAAATGGCATAATCTTTAATTATTAAATACTTCAGATAATTTTTGAGACGGTTCTATTGTAAACGTTTACACTTTTAACGTTTTTAAAAATATTTTAAATTTTTTCCTTATATGTGTTAATCTGTGTTATTGGTGGGTAAATATATATTTTACAAATAATTAAACTGCTCTGATTGGGGAGAATTAATGCCAAATTACAGTGAAGAAATTATTCAACAAGTAGTCCAAGCCACTGATATTGTTGATTTAATATCACAATATGTCCCACTAAAGAAACAAGGTGCTCGTTACTTTGCCTGTTGTCCATTCCATAATGAAAAGACTCCTTCCTTTTATGTAGACCCAGTAAAAAAACTTTATTACTGCTTTGGTTGTCATGCTGGAGGTAATGTTTTTCACTTTGTAATGGAGAAGGAAAATCTAAACTTTCCACAGGCAGTGGAGTTTTTAGCTGATAAGGCAGGAATTATCCTACCAAAACAATCCGGATTTGATGAAAAAAAAGAAAAAGAGAGAGAACAGCTTTATGAGATAAACCGAAAAGCTGGAAACTTTTTCTATAAATGTCTGAAAAACAGTCAACAATCTTTGGAGTATCTAAAACAAAGAAATATCTCAACTGAAATGGTTCGAAGTTTTGGTCTTGGTTATGCCCCTGACAGCTGGAACGATCTTATAAATTACCTAAAATCAGAAGGATATACTGATGAGGAAATCTTAAAGGCTGGTCTGGCTAAAAAGGGAGAGAAAAACGTCTACGATGCATTTAGAAACCGACTGATAATCCCAATTCTAAATCCAATGGGAAAATTAATCGCATTTGGTGGAAGAAAGTTCAGTGATGAAGAGCAAGGAGCTAAATACTTAAATTCTCCAGAAACAGCAATCTTTAATAAAAGGAACCAACTGTTTAATTTAAATAAAGCTAAGTCGTTACTCAGAGAAAATCCTTTAATTCTTGTTGAAGGATATATGGATGTTATTGCACTATATGGTCACGGAATTAAGAATGTTGTTGCTGCACTCGGTACGGCCTTTACAAAAGAACACGTTAAACTTATATCCCACTACACTAATGAAGTAATTTTATGTTTTGATGGTGATTCTGCAGGGGAAAAGGCAACTGTTAGGGCCTTAGATATTTTGGATGGTTCTAACTTACACGTTAAAGTAGTTAGACTTAAAGATAATGAAGATCCAGACTCTTATATTAATAAGTATGGACTTGAAGATTTTAATAAGCAATTGGATTTAGCTCAAAATTCAAAGGAATTTCTCTTTGAATATTTAAAAGGAAATTACAATTTGAATAATCCGGATGAGTTAGCTCAATATACAATGGAATGTTGTAAAAGCCTAATAAATTTAAATCCAATTGAACAAAACATCTATGCTAAAAAAATTGCTGAAATAACAGGTGTTAGTCAGCAAGCCTTAGAATCTCAGCTACAGAGTTTAAAACCGAAAGAAAAACCAACTGTTAAGGTTCAACAGGGACAGAATAGAAACAGAACGAATCGAATTCCGAAACGTCTCGAAGAAGCCCAGAGAATTGTAATAGCTTATTGTTATAAAAATCCAGATTACATAAAAAAATCAAAAATTTTTGAGTTTATGTTTTGTGGAAAGTTTTACAAGTGGATATATAAGAGACTAAGGGAATTAAACAAAGTAGAACCGGATATCACATTGATTTTAGATCAGGATGATCCTGAAATGACTCAGGTATTATCAAGATTTCTAATCTCAATTGACAATATAGATATTAGCCAGGTGGAGAAAGCTTCCAGTTTAGTTAAGTTTTATTATAAACAAAGAGAGACCATCAGGCTTAAAAATACGAAGAATACTGAAGAAGACCAGGAGATTTTATTCAGCAGAATAATGGAATTCAAGAAAGCAGGTTTAACTGATTATGAGTAAAGAAAATGAAAATTTAGATAATGATGTAACCTCTTACGGTAAAATTCCTGAAGTTCAACAATTAATAGAAGATGCTAAAGTTAAAGGTAACGAATTAACAAATGAAGAAGTTGCTCAAGCTTTAGAAGAACTTGAACTTGAATCGGGTGATTTCGATAATATCTACGTTTTCTTACAGAATAACGGAATCACAATCAATAATGATCATGAAGATTCTCATAACATGAGTAATTTAGATATTCATGAATTAGATAAGATTAAAACCGATGATAATGAAGAAATTGAACCGGCAGACAATGCAGCTTTAGCTGAAGCAGCTGAATCTGTTAATGTCAATGATCCTGTTCGTCTATACTTGAAGGAAATTGGTAAAGTTCCATTATTAAAAGCTGAAGAAGAAATGGAACTGGCAAAAAGAATGGAAGCTGGCGATGTTTCAGCTAAAAAGAAATTAGCAGAAGCTAACCTAAGACTTGTTGTATCCATAGCTAAACGATATGTGGGTCGTGGAATGAACTTCTTAGATTTAATCCAGGAAGGTAATCTTGGGTTAATTAAAGCTGTTGAAAAATTTGATTATACAAAAGGATTTAAATTTTCAACATATGCTACATGGTGGATTCGCCAAGCAATTACTAGAGCAATTGCTGACCAGGCTAGAACAATCAGGATTCCTGTTCATATGGTTGAAACGATAAACAAGTTAATCCGTATTTCTCGTCAATTACTTCAAGAACTTGGTAGGGAACCAACTCCGAAAGAAATTGGAGATGAAATGGGTTTCCCAGAAGAAAAAGTTAGAGAAATTCAAAAGATTGCTCAAGATCCTGTCTCACTCGAAACTCCTATAGGAGAGGAAGAAGACTCTCACTTAGGAGACTTTATACCGGATGAAGAAGCTCCAGCACCGGCAGAAGCTGCTTCCTTTGCTCTTTTAAAGGAACAATTAATTGAAGTGCTTGGAACTTTAACCGAACGTGAGGAAAAGGTTTTACGATTAAGATTTGGTCTTGATGACGGACGTACCCGGACCCTTGAAGAAGTCGGTAAACAGTTCAATGTTACAAGAGAACGTATTCGTCAGATTGAAGCTAAAGCATTACGTAAATTACGCCATCCAAGTCGTTCTAAGAAGTTAAAAGATTATCTCTCATGATGATCTCTAAAAGATTACAAACAATCGTTGACTTAATAGATAAAGATTTAAATCTTGTTGATATTGGCACTGATCATGGGATTGTTCCTGTGGAAGTGCTAAATAATAATTATAATAAGAAAATAATTGCAACGGATATAAATCCTAAACCTCTCAGTAGAGCGGAAAGTTTTATTAAGCAAAACAACTTTGAAGGAAAAGTCGATTTAAGAGTTGGAAGTGGATTAAAACCCATTAATATAAATGAAGCCGATCAAATCCTAGTCGCTGGAATGGGTGGTGAATTAATTGCAGATATTTTAAAGTCTGATTTGGATAAAGCAAAATATGCTAAACAAATGATTCTGCAACCAATGACTAAGGTTGAAGAACTAAGAAAGTTCTTAATCGATAATGGGTTTAATATTTCCAAAGATATAGTAATAGAAGATAACCAGTCAAAACAAATTCGATACTTCCATATTTTGGTTGTTAATAATGATAAGGGTATTGATTATGGTCCGTTTGAATTAATTTTTGGACCTACAGATCAAATAAACATAAGTCAGGATTACAAGCATTACATCAAACGTAAAATAGATCAATATGAAAAACGTATTGCTTCGATGAATAATTCAGACAATTTTAATACAATAAGACGTCGCTTGGAATACGAGCGACGTCTTAAATTTTTAATAGAAGTATATGAAAGCACGAAGAATTGCTAAAATAATAGAAGATTTTGCTCCATTGAATTTAGCTGAGAAATGGGATAATGTTGGTTTCCAAATCGGCTCAAGAAATAAAGAGGTAAAAAAGGTATTAGTAACTCTTGATATTACCGACGAAACCATAAAAGAAGCTATTGATGAAGATGTTGATATGGTAATATCCCACCATCCGTTTTTCTTTAATGGAATTAAACGAATTGATCTGGATAGTTATAAAGGAAAATTAATTAAAGATATTCTTGATAACGACATTGTTATCTATTCTGCTCACACAAACTTAGACAAAGCACGCTATGGTATAAATGAATTAATAGCGATTCGACTGGATTTAAAAGATATTAAAGTCCTAAAACCAGATAGTATAAATCATAAATTTGTTAAGTTTGCTGTGTATGTTCCAACTGATAGTGTTGAAACTGTAAAAGAAGCTCTTTATAAAAATAATGTTGGGAATATAACTGAAAAATATAAGAACACAACCTTTTCGACAGACGGTGTAGGAACATTTGAGCCTATAGGCGATGCTAATCCTACAATTGGAGAATTAGATAAACTCGAAAAAGTTGATGAGGTTAAAATAGAAACAATTGTTAGTAAACAAGATGTAGCTTCAGTTTTAGAAGATGTCAAACGAGTCCATCCTTATGAAGAAATGGCTTATGATATTTATGAAACTGAAGTTTTAGATAAGAAAATTCTTGAAGGTCTTGGTAGAATTGGTAAAACTAAAGAAGTTTATAAACCTAATCAGTTTATTCACTTTGTAAAAGAAAAATTAGAGCTTACTAATTTAAGAGAAGCTGGTAAAAGACCAAAGGAAGTTAAAAAAGTTGCTATTTGTTCCGGTGCAGGAGCGGATATGATCACTTTAAGCAGGAATAAAGGTGCTGATGTTTTAATAACCGGTGATATAAAACACCATGATGCTCAACTAGCTTATGAATTGGGATTTTGGGTTCTTGATGCTGGCCATTTTGGAACTGAAAAATTAGTAACCCAATTATTTGAAGGATTATTAAACTGGAAAACAAACGATGGTGAGATTGAAGTTATTCCATCTAAAGCAACAAAAGATTTTATCAAGCAAATAAAACTATCTATGATTCTAGAAAGCGAATAGAATGAAGAAATTAATGACAGGAAACGAGGCAGCCGCCCAGGGAGCTTGGGAAGCTGGGGTTAAGTTTGCAGCTGGATATCCAGGAACTCCGAGTACTGAAATATTAGAAAATCTATCAAAACATAAAGAAGTTCATTCAGAATGGGCACCAAATGAAAAAACAGCAGTTGAATCCGTTTCAGGTGCTTCCTTAGCGGGTGTTAGAAGCCTAGCAACAATGAAACACGTCGGACTTAACGTTGCAGCTGACCCTCTATTTACTTTTGCTTATACCGGTGTTAATGGGGGAGCCGTTATTATTACAGCTGATGAACCTGGCATGTTTTCCTCACAAAACGAACAAGATAACAGAAATTATGCCAGAGCTGCTCATATAATAATGCTTGAACCATCAAACAGCCATGAAACAAAGGAAATGCTTAAGGATGCTTTTGAGTTATCTGAAAAATACGACATGCCTGTATTATTTAGAATGACTACTCGTGTTTGTCATTCAAAATCTATCGTTGATTGTGATGAACGAATTGAAGTAAAAGACAAAGAGTATGTAAAAGATCCTGCTAAACACATTCCACTACCAGCTTTTGCAGGAAAATTGCAACAAAAATTATTTAAAAACATGGACGAAGCTGTTGAAGAGTCAAATAACAGTAAGTGGAATATTATTGAAGATAATAATTCAGATATAGGAATTATTGCAAGTGGGATCGCTTACGAACATGCTAAGGAAGTTTTAGGAGATAAAGCCTCCTATCTAAAAATAGGAATGTCTTATCCATTGCCGGAGAAAAAAATTAAAGAGTTTGCTAAGTTAGTTGATAAACTCTATGTAATTGAAGAAAACGACCCAATAATGGAAACAGAAATCAAAGCAATGGGAATTGATGTTATAGGTAAAGACTTATTCCCACAAGCTGGTGAAATGCTTCCAAACTTAATTCGTGAAAAATTATTAGATGAATCGTTTGAAGTTCAAGAACCTGAAGATGATAAGTTAATAAATAGACCACCTTCACTTTGTGCCGGTTGCCCTCATAGAGGTTTATTCTATACGTTAAGTAAAGATAAGGATCTCGTCATTTATTCAGACATTGGATGTTATACCCTTGGTGCTACTGCGCCTTATAATGCTGGCGATGCTGTCCTTTGTATGGGTGCTTCAATCTCAGGTGCTCATGGTATGGCTAAAGGTTTTGAAAAAACAGGAAATCCTAAAAAAGTAGTAGGGGTCATAGGAGATTCAACATTTTTCCATTCAGGAATGACAAGCTTACTCGATGTTGTTTATAACAATAGTGATGTTTGTTTAGTTATTCTGGATAATAGAATTACCGGAATGACAGGTCACCAGGAAAATCCAGGAACAGGATTTAACTTAATGGGTGAAGTAGCTCCAACGGCTGATATTGAAAATATTGTTAAAGCCCTAGGAGTTGAAAATGTTCGTACTGTTAATCCAAATAATCTTGAGGAAACAAGTGAAGCGATTAAATGGGGTACAGAAACAGAAGGACCTACTGTTGTTATTACTCGTTGGCCATGCGCTCTAAAACGCTTCAGTCAGGAAGATATTGAAGAATTCCCAGAAATGTATTCAGTTAAATGCCAAGTAGATACTGACAAATGTGTTGGATGTAAATTATGTCTAAAATCAGGCTGTCCTGCATTAGCTTTTAACTCTACAGTTGAAAATAAATCTGGTATATTAGAAGAAAACTGCTTAGGCTGTCAGGTTTGCCTTCAAATCTGTCCAATGAATGCGATAAGCGTTGTTGAAAAGGGTGTGTAAATGGAAACTAGAAATATTTTATTAACTGGTGTTGGCGGTCAAGGAACAATTACAGCTGCAAAACTGTTAACACAAGGCTTAATGGAAGAAGGATATGATGTTAAAATGTCTGAAATCCATGGCATGAGTCAGCGTGGTGGAACCGTATTAAGCCAAATAAAATATGGAGACAAAGTTTACTCACCAGTTATTGAAAAGGGAAGTGCTGATTTAATAGTAGCTTTTGAAATAATGGAAGCTATGCGTTACCTAGACTACTTAAAACCAGGTGGAAAGATTGTTGTAAATGACACTATCATTTGGCCATTACCAGTTATTATAGGCGCTCAGAAATACCCTGATGATATTCTTAAAAGTTTAGAAGATAAAGCTGATGTAACTAGTATTAATGCTACAGAATTGGCTGAAGAACTGGGAAATCCTAAAGTAATGAATACTATTCTTTTAGGCTCCTTAATTAAAAGTATGGATTTAACAGATATAAATTGGGAACAAATAATAAGGGACAATCTTAAGCCGGAATTTGTAGAACAAAATATTGTAGCTCTTCAGCGAGGAATTAATTTAGTTTAATGGCTTCTAAAAAAGAAAATCATTATAGCTTTTTTCAAAATAAAGAGTGTGAATTTTTTCCATGTCATAAGATCCAAAACGAAGAGGATTTTAACTGCCTATTTTGTTATTGTCCACTTTATGCTCTAGGTAAAGAGTGTGGTGGAAATTTTAACTATGATAATAAAGCTCGAATTAAAGATTGTTCAAACTGTGTTTTTCCCCATCAAAGGGAAAACTATCCTAGAGTAGTTGAAAAGACACAAGATTTAATTAAAATGGTCAATGATATAGAGGATCCCAAATGAATACTAATATATTCGCATGTATAATAGCAATTATTGTTTCCTACTTAATAGGGGGCATAGACTTTGCTTATTTTTTAATTAAGTTAAAAAAGGGAACTGACATCAGAAATGAAGGTAGTGGAAATCCTGGTACCGCTAATGTTTTAAGAACTTATGGTTCAAAAATGGCTATAGCTGTCTTTGCTGGTGACTATTTAAAA
>CANQOZ010000010.1 GCA_947625585.1 uncultured Eubacteriaceae bacterium | reverse complement strand
CTCAATGGACGTAACGTGCTTTCAAATCCGTTAATCGAAGAAGATGGTACTTATAAAATGGATCTTATAGATTTAGAAAAGAAATTCATTAATTCCGATGCCCGGATTCTAATACTATGTAATCCTCATAATCCTGTTGGTCGTGTTTGGACTGAACAGGAACTATCAGATTTGGCTGATCTTTGTGAAAAATACGGATGCCTAATTATCTCAGATGAAATTCATGCGGATTTTATCCATGGGGATCATAAGCATATTTCACTTCCTACAATTAATGAACAGATTGAAGATCGTGTTATTCTTTGTACTGCTCCAAGCAAAACCTTTAATCTAGCAGGCCTTCAAGTATCTAATATCTATATTCATAATCCAAAACTCAGAAAACGTTTTGAATATGAACTCTTACGTTCAGGTTCCGGTAACCTTAATATTATGGCTATGAATGCAGGACAAGCTGCCTTAGAACATGGCGATCAATATGTTAAAGAATTAAATGAATATATTGAAGGTAATTTTGATTATATTAATACTTTTTTAAAGGAAAATATCCCTGAAATCAAAGCAAATATTCCTGAAGGAACTTACCTTGTTTGGTTAGATTGTCGAGATCTTGGTCTAAATGATGATGAACTCAAGAAATTCTTTTTAGAAGAAGCTAAACTTTGGCTTGATGAAGGAATACTTTTTGGTGAGCAAGGTTCTGGATATATGAGGTTAAATGCTGCCTCCCCTAGATCTATTATTGAAAAAGCAATGAAGCAGTTGAAACAGGCTGTAGACCGCAAAAAAGAAAACGATTAAAATTAATAAACTTCGTGATAAAATTAATACAAATCTAAGAACGGAGAATTAAATGGATTCTGACAAAACTTATGTCTTCGGACACCAAAACCCAGACACAGATTCGATTTGCTCAGCTATATCCTATGCCTACTTAAAAAATGCTCTTGGAGATGAAAATGTAGCCCCAGGAAGGCTTGGTGAATTGTCTAATGAAACGCAATTCGTTTTAGACCATTTCGATGTTGACGTTCCTCCTCTTCTGGATACTGTAGTACCTCAAGTTTCAGACTTGCATTTTGATGAATTACGTTTTGTTAAAGAATCTGATTCAGTTGTTAAAGCTCTAAAAATTATTATTGATGCACCTGGTAGGTCCATTCCAGTAGTAAATGATGAAAATAAGTTAATAGGAATTATTTCACTTCCTGACTTAATGGAAGCTTTTACAACTCCTTATGTTTCAACATTATTAAAAGACACTGAAACACCATATGAAAATATAAAAGAAATATTTGATGGAAAAATCGTAACTGGAACGATGCCAGAATATGTTACAGGTGATGTTTTCGCTGGTGCTGGTATTCAGGCTGGTGAAAAAGTTGATCCTGAAGATTTATTAGTTGTTTCAAATACATCAATTGGACTCTTAAACTGTTTTGCTTCTGGTTCTCAAAATATTATTTTATGCAATTTAGAACATGGAAATCCTGTTATTCCAATGGGATTTGAAGGAATGACCATGACAACAAAGTACTCTCCTTTTGAAGCGATGAGATTAATTACTCAAGCTATTCCTGTTAAGAAATTTGTAAAAAAAGAAAATATTGAATACTTTGTTGATTATGAAACATTAAAAGAAGTAAAAAATAACATGGAATCTTCTGCTCACCATCGTTTTCCTGTTGTTAATGAAGATGGTGAAGTTTTGACTATGATTTCTGGTACTAACTTAATGAACTATGATAAAAAGAAAGTCATTTTAGTTGATCATAATGAACGTAGTCAATCAATTAAGGGAATTGAAGATGCTGATGTTATAGAAGTCGTTGACCATCATAAAATTGATGAAATTTCTTCTTCTAACCCACTCTATATGAGATTAGAACCGGTTGGATGTACTTCAACAATTATTACAGAAATTTACGATGAAAAGGGAGTTGATATTCCTAAAGAAATTGCCGGTTTAATGTTATCTGCTATTCTGTCGGATACTTTAATCTTTAACTCACCTACTACAACAAATAGAGACATTGAAGCTGCTGAAAAGCTAGCTAAGATCGCTGAAGTTGACTTAAAAGAATATGGTAGGGAAATGTTAGCCGCTGGTAGTAATGTAGATAACCTAACTCCAGAAGAAATTCTAGGCGCTGATCGTAAAAAATTTACAATGGGCGACTTAAAAGTTGCAATTAGTCAAGTAAATACAGCTGATTTAAAGGGTCTCTCAAAGAAACTACCAGAACTCATTGAAGATATGCAAATTTATAATGATGTTGAAGGTCAAGATTTATATGTTTTGATTATTACTGATGTAGTTCTTGGTGGAAGCGAAATCGTAATAGCTGGTAATAAGAAAGCTAAGAAAGTAGCCAGGGAAGCTTTTAATATTAATGAAAATGATAATTCAGTCTATCTCCCAGGTGTATTTTCACGTAAGAAACAGGTTGTACCTGCTCTAATGAAAATAGCTACTGCTATGTAGAATGCTTTAATTATTGATAAATTAAGAGGTGAGTGTATGAAAAATTTTAGAATTGTACTTTTATTCTTTTTAATCATATTACTCACCTCTTGTTCTAGTTTAAGAACGATTTCAGAAACAAACGATTATAATTCTGACTTAAAAGATGGAGTATTTAAAGCTCAAAGTCTATATTACAATTCAAACGGTTTTAAACCTCAATTAGAAATTACTGTTAAAAAAGGAATTATCTCAGAAGTTAAATATAAAGAATTAAATAAAAGTGGTGTTGATCGAATTGATACTTCTGATTCAGTTTTAAAATGGGACAACTGTGATTTTTCCTATAATCAAATCCTTCCTAAACTTTATAACAATACAATTATTTATCAAGGTAGCCAAATTGATACTATCTCAGGAGCTACTCAAACTGTTAATAATTATTCTATCTTGCAAGATATTGCAATTAATAGCTGTAAACTTGGAGATACTTCAGTTAAGGAAGTAAACAAGTTTACGGATACCTATACTGTTACAAACGAAGTAGATCCAATTACTGGAAGCCAGGAAGTTTTAACAGTTCAATTTATCGAAGGTAAAGTAAACCAAGTAGTTGTTAGAGAAGTTACAAATAATGCAGCTTTCTATGCGATAGGCAGGGCTTATTCAAGTTTAGCAGCAATTAGTCAAGCAAATAAAAGTTTAGAAGGAATAGTTTCAGCAAATGTTGATTTAAATATTTTAGACCGTTATAATGCGCTAATAAATGAGTTAAATGAAGAGCGATCTGGACTAAATTGATTTAATTTTAATACACCATTCGTGTTAATATTTAGAATTTAACGCTCAAAACTTTAAAATATAAACGAAACAGTTTATAATTTCAAATTACAATATCTTTTTAAGAACGAATTTAAAGCTAGAAGGGTAATTGAAATGAAGAAGTTAGTAAAGCTATTTATAACTTTATTTATCTTATGTTTAATCCCAACTACTGTTTTAGCTAGTGATGTTCATCGACTATACAATCGTGGAACCGGTGAGCATTTATATACGACAGATGTTTTCGAAAAAGACACTCTGAGTAATGGTGGTTGGCGCTATGAAGGAATTGGTTGGGTTTCAGCTGATGAAGGAGAATCTGTTTACAGACTTTATTCTCCTATAACTCATGAACATTTATATACTAAAGACCAACATGAAACTACTGTTTTACAAAATAATGGTTGGCAATTAGATAATAATGGTAATGCTTTATTCTATTCAAATGGAACTATCCCAATTTATCGTTTATATCATGAAGGAATAAAACTGCACCTACTTTCAACTGATGCAACTGAGTACAATCATTTAAAATCTAATGGATGGAATGACGAAGGTGTTGCACTTTACGCTCAAGGAGAAGGAACTCCACTTCCACCGGAAGAATCTGACAGTAATTTTGAACCTGGAAAAAGAACAGTTAAGAACTTCTTATTAGCTTCCCTTTTACCAATGGGAGAAACTAATTATATTTGGGGCGGTGGCTGGAACGAAGCTGATGATGGTGCCGGTCCTGGTGCTATGCATATAGGTGTAATGCCTGAATGGAAAGCTTTCTTTGATAGACAAAATGCCAGCTACGATTATAATACAACTCGTTATCAAATAAATAACGGTTTAGATTGTTCTGGATTTGTTGGTTGGGCTGTTTATAATACCTTAAACACAACTGATAATAATTTACCAGGCGAAGTATTAGGTGCTAATAGACAAGCTAGATGGTATGCAAGCAAAGGTTATGGTTCAGTTCAACCTCTAAGCGATAATCGTGATACCACAAATTATAAACCAGGTGATATCATTTCTATGGCCAGTGGCCATGTTTATATTGTTTTAGGAACATGTTCAGATGGTAGTATTGTAGTTTGTCATTCAAGTCCACCAGGAGTTATGATAACTGGACTAACTTTCACGAAGGGTGGCGATTCACAAGCTAGACAATTAGCTCATCAATATATGCAAAAATATCGTCCAGAATATTACAGACGTTATAGCAATCGGATGGATCGTGAAATGGATGATTATCTACATAATATTGAAAGATTCAGATGGGGAGACAATTTTGTTGGTGATCCAGATGGAATTAGAAATTTGAGTGCTGAACAAGTCTTACACAATATTTTTGGTGAGGATTAAAATTTCAACTCGGATAGCAGAAATGCTAATCCGGGTTTTTTATATAATGAATTAATTAAAGTTTTATTGGATATACTTATTTTCATTCGTTAATATTTACATTAATCAAAGTGAATTACTTTAATTTAATCATTAAAATTTTATCTAACTGCTAAAAATACTTTTTAACATAGAATCAATTTAGAAGTAATTTATCTATTTATTCAGGAGGATTTAATAATGGATAGATATATAAGCCTGATGGGAACTATAGCTAAGGAACAAAAGGATCTTGGAGAATTTGATGAAGCTCTATCTACTTGCAAAGGAATTATTAAACATTTAATTAAAGAAAATCCATCACTTGAAAACTATCTTATTTTAGCGAAAACTCTAAATGATTGTGGTCTTCTCTGTGAACATTTAGATGAATTAGAAGATGCTCTAGATTATTATCTTGAAAGTATCAAAGTATTTAAGAAAGTCACTAAGATGGATAATTCATTAATTCTTCTAGAAGCTCTATCAACAGCTGAGGTAAATGCTGGAATAATATATAGAGATCTTGATTACGATGATGAATTTGTAGAGAAATTTGAAGAATCAAATAAGCTTCTTAGAAAAATAATCAAAATAAATGAAAGTCCTTCAGCTTTATATGCATTATCTAGAAACCTCTCCGCACTTGGAGTATTTTTTGAAGATGAACTTGATTTTAAAGAAGCAGAAATATATTATAAAGAACTTTTAGATGTCAATTTAAAGCTATATGAATTAGATCCAAATGAGGTAACAAAGGAAGATCTCTCCTTTTCATTTAATAGATATGCTTTTATTCTAGGTTTAAATGGTCAAGTAGATAAAAGCATTGAAGTTTATAATAAAGCTGCTGAAATGTTAGATGAAACCTAAATTAGATTTCTTAGATCCAATCTATATGAGAAAAAATTAACCTCGTAAAGTTTTAACTTTACGAGGTTTTAATTTATTGAGCTACTGAATTCAAAAGATATCCATTTATGAATTCATTAATATTTCCATCCATAACAGATGCGATATTACCATTTTCAACCTGAGTTCGATGATCTTTAACTAAAGTATATGGTTGAAACACATAAGACCTTATCTGGTTTCCCCATGTGATTTGTCCATAATCACCTTTTAAATCAGCTAATTTTTCTTTATTTTCTTCTTCCATTAAAATCGCTAATTTTGATTTCAACATTCCCATGGCTGTGTCACGATTTTGATGTTGTGAACGTTCATTCTGACATTGTACAACTATTCCTGTTGGAAGATGGGTTATACGTATAGCAGAACTTGTTTTATTAACGTGTTGACCTCCAGCCCCACTAGCCCGGTATGTATCTACTCTTAAATCATCGGGATTGATCTCAATATTAATTTCATCATTGATTTCCGGTGTTACATCCAAAGATGCAAAAGAAGTATGCCTTCTTCCGGATGAGTCAAATGGAGAAATTCGGACTAGACGATGTACTCCCTTTTCAGACTTTAAGAAACCATAAGCATTGGTGCCTTCAATTAAAAGTGTGGCACTTTTAACTCCTGCAACTCCACCAGGCTGCAAATCCAAAGTTTTAACTTTAAATCCTTCTTGTTCTGCCCATCTAGTATACATTCTTAGCAGCATTTCAGCCCAGTCATTAGATTCCGTTCCACCTGATCCTGGATGAATAGCAATAATAGCGTTATTCTTATCGTATTCTCCCTGTAAAAGGGTTTCAAGTCTAAAGCGGTTTAATGCCTTTTCAGTATCTTTTAAGGCAGTTTCAATGTCGATATCGTCCGCACCTTCTTCAATTAACTCAAGCATTATCTCTATTTCATCAACTTCCTCAGATAAAAGTTCTAATTTCTCTCTCTTATCTCTAACGTAATTCAACTCTTTTAAAATCTTTTGAGCTTCTTCTTGATCAGACCAAAAATTAACATCTTCAGTTTTCTTCTCAAGCTCTCCTATTTCTTCATCTAACTTGTCAGGATTGATTGAGTGTTCTAAACCATCAAGTGTTTCATGGAGATTATCTAGTTGTTGATGAATTTCATAAGAATCTATCATATATTACCTTGCTCCTGCTGCCATTCTACGTTTAGAACCACAACAGTTTTTGTATTTCTTACCACTTCCACATGGACATGGATCATTCCTGCCTATTTTCTTCTTCTTTCTAATAGTAGTCGGTCCTTCAGCCTCATTATTACCAGAAAGTTGGTTTTCATTCGTCTTCATCTCGATATTTCTAGCTGGTTGTCTCCTAATTGGAGCTTGATTCATTTGAATTTGGACTCCATATAGATACTTAACTGTATCTTCTTGAATTTGAGCTGTCATATCATCAAATAATTCGAAACCTTCTTTTGTATATTCCTTAACAGGATCTGATTGTCCATAAGCACGAAGTCCAATACCTTCCTTTAACTGATCCATATCGTCTATGTGGTCCATCCAACTTGAGTCTACACTTCTTAAAAGAATCATTCTTTCAAGGTTCAACATATCATTTTTACCAATAAGTTCTTCTTTCTTATTGAAATTATCCCTGAATTTATTCATTAATAATTCTTCTAATTCTTCAGTGCTTTGAGTATTTCTTGGAAGAGAAATTGGATCATTTCTAAAGAAATTGTTATTAAAGTAATTTTCTAAACCTTCAATATCCCATTCAACTGTTGAAGCTCCACCACCAGTATAACTGTTGATATAATCTTCAATTAGATCATTAGTCATTTTCCAGATTTGATCATCCATATCTTTACCATCAAGAACTTCTTGTCTCTGATCATAGATGATTTCTCTTTGACGGTTCATAACATCGTCATAGTTTAGAACATTTTTACGAATATCAAAGTTTCTAGCTTCAACCTTCTTTTGAGCTGATTCGATACCTTTAGTGAGTATCTTCATATCTAACGGTTCATCATCTAAAATATCTAAATTATCCGATAAGGCTTGAATCTTTTCAGAACCGAATACTCTCATTAAATCATCTTCAAGAGACACATAAAATTGAGATGATCCTGGGTCTCCTTGTCGACCGGCACGTCCACGAAGCTGATTGTCAATTCGTCTTGACTCGTGACGTTCTGTACCAATAGTATGAAGACCACCTAGTTCTGGAACTCCTTCTCCTAAAACTATATCCGTACCACGGCCTGCCATGTTTGTTGAAATTGTTACAGCTCCTTTTTGGCCGGCATTAGCTACAATTTCTGCCTCTTTTTCAAGATATTTGGCATTCAAAACATTATGTTTAACACCATGTCTTTTTAAGAATTTACTTAACTCTTCAGATTTTTCAATAGAAACTGTACCTATTAGAATTGGTTGTCCTGTTTTATGACGTTCAATAACATCTTTTGTTACAGCTTTAAACTTTCCTTCTTCAGAACGATAAACTAGATCATTTTTATCTTCTCTAATCATCGGTTTATTTGTAGGAATCGTTATAACGTTTAAGTTATAAATAGTAGTGAATTCTTCTTCCTCTGTTTTAGCAGTACCGGTCATTCCGGATAGCTTATTAAACATTCTAAAGAAATTTTGGAAAGTTATAGTTGCTAATGTTTTAGACTCTCTCTTTACTTTTACCTTCTCTTTAGCTTCAATTGCTTGATGTAAACCATTTGAATAACGTCTACCAGGCATTAAACGACCCGTAAATTCATCAACGATAACTATTTCTCCGTCTTTAACAACATAGTCAACATCTTTTTCCATCATCAGGTTTGCATGCATTGCCTGTTGAATATTGTGGTAAATTTCCATATTTTCAACATCTGAAATATTGTCAATATTGAAAAATCTTTCAGCTTTTTCAACACCTGAATCTGTTAACATTACTGACTTTTGTTTTTCATCTTTTTCATAATCATCTGGTTTTAGAGTCTTAGCAAAATTATCAGCTACTTTATATAGTTTTGTACTTTGATCTCCTGAACCTGAAATAATAAGCGGTGTTCTTGCTTCATCAATTAATACAGAGTCTACTTCGTCGATAATGGCATAGTTTAGTTCACGTTGAACTTGCTGCTCTTTACTTTGAGCCATGTTATCTCTTAAATAATCGAAACCAAACTCATTATTTGTTCCATAGGTTATATCTGCGTTATAAGCTTCCTTTTTTTCGTCAAAACTTAATCCGTGAACAACTAGACCAACTTTTAGGCCTAAAAATTCATGGATTGCACCCATCCATTCAGAGTCACGCTTTGCCAGGTAGTCATTAACAGTAACTATATAGACTCCCTTTCCTTCTAAAGCGTTTAGGTAAGCTGGAAGTGTGGCAACTAATGTCTTACCTTCACCTGTTTTCATTTCAGCGATATTTCCATTGTGGAGTGCAATACCTCCCTGTAATTGAACTGGGAAATGTTTCATCCCTAATACACGTTGGGAAGCTTCACGGACAGTTGCAAACGCCGGAACCAGAATATCATCTAAAGTTTCACCATTTTTTAAACGTTCTTTTAATATATTGGTCTGGTTCTTTAATTCTTCATCTGTCATTGCGGCATATTCGTCTTCTAATGCTAATATGGCCTGAACAGGTTTCTCTTGCTTTTTAAGTTGACGTTTACTTGTATCAAAAAATCGGTCTAAAAATCCCATATCGCCTCCTTTTTTCAAATTTTATATTTTATCACGTTTACTTTAAAAATATTAAAAAAACCTCAATAGAAACACTATTGAGGTAAAAAATTATTCTCTAACTTTCTTCTGCCAAAACGATATTTCATTACCTTGGAAGTTGATAGTTACCTTTTCATAACCGGCTTTTTCACGTTCCTCATCTGACATCTGATTAACACGTTCAGTTTCAGACATTGATGCAGTTTCGAGTGGTTCTGTATTTGCTTCAACTTCTTCTATTTCCGTTTCGACTACATCAGGTTCAACTGGCTTTCTTTGTTCATTTTGATTAAAGTAGGTTCCAGTTGCCTGTTTCCTTCTTTCAAGTTTCCTTTTTTGATTTTCTTTGGAGAGATTACTCCAAACATTCATCATTCTTTCTTCAGATTTATCCATCTTTGACCGCTCTTCTTTATAAGCTTTATTAACGAAATATCCACTATCATTACCCTGAACATAGGAACCTCGTTTAAGTTCCTTATCCTCTAAGATTAAGTTAGCAAAGGAATTCCAGTCAATAACAGGTAGGAAGTCTGCTGTTTCTTCTGATATATCTTCAACCTCTTGAATATCTTCATCAACGAATTCGGTTGTTTCAACCTGGGATTGTATTACTTCTTCTGTTTCAGTTTCCTGTGGAGATATTTCTTCTGAGTTTATTTCCCAAAGTTCTTCATTATCTTGAGTTTCGGCTATAACTTCTTCGGAAACTTCTTCTTCAGAGGTTGATTCTACATCCGGTTCATTTTCAATTAATAGATCTCTTAACTTAGGTGCTTCGTTAATATCGGCTTTTATTATATCAGTAATTTCTTCTTCGTCAGTAGTTTCTGTTTCTTTGTTTAATTTTTCTTCTTGAAGTATTTTATCATGTTCCTTAATTGAACTTGTTGGACCACCATAATTAACTTCATTAAACTTAGAAGCTTTATTTATTACGACTTCTTCAACAGCTTCTTCAGCTTTAGTTTCTGGTACTTTACTAATTGATTCTATTTCAGTTTCAACTGGTTTTGTTTCAGATTCTAAATCGTTGATTTCAGCTGTTTCAATTTGAACTGGTTCTTCAGAAATACCAGGTTTAAGTTCTGTCTTTGCTCCAAATTTATTCTTTGAATAATCTCGGAATGTTTTTTCTAGTTCTTTTCTAAACCCTTCATCTTTAATAGAACTAAGGAGTAATTGATATTGGTCATAATCAAAGAATATATCGTTTATATCCGTAAATTCCTGTGTTGATTCTGGTGGAACTTCTTCTTTAATTAAACTTTCGTCTGGAACAAATGATTTTGTTGGTTCAAGCTGTGAAGATAAATATAAGAAGTTACCTGGTTCAATTCCAAACTTCTTCCTTGGTTTAACTTCTTCTTTAGATTGTTCTTGTTGAACAACTTCTGAAGTCTCTACAATAGAAGTTTTAGGAAGTTTTGGCTCAGATTTTAATTCTTCTTTTTCAATTGTTGTTTCAGGTATTTGTTTCGGAGTAAGTATTACTGGTTTTTCAGATTCACTTAATTCCGATTTTGGTGCCATTACAATTTGTTCATTAATTCCCTTAACTACTGGTTCTGGTATTGTAATCTTTGATTTTTGAACTTCCTGATCAATTTCCAAGAATGGAATAGGCGACTCTCCTATTATAGGTTCTGTAACTACAGATACTTCAGAAGATTCTCTTTGAACTACTGGTTTTGCCTCACTAGCTTTTGGTATTGGGGTTTTATCTATTAGTCCTTTTCTTACAGGTTCTTCTACCTTAACAGGAGGTGTTTCAGGTTCTAATTCAAACTCTGGTTCAATAGTTACTAATTCTTTCTGTTGTTCCTGTTCATTAACAGGAGCTTCTCTTACAGTAACCTGACGTTCTCTCTCAATCTTTTCCTGTGTTGGCTTATAAATTGGCTTTTCACCCTCATCAACTACGATTTCTGCAGTTTGAATATCAATATCATTCGTTACAAAACGAACATCATTCATATTATTGGTATCTTTGAATATCTCTTCTGTAGAAATCTCAGCTGACTTTTCTTTACCATTTAAATAGCTTGAAGCGAAAAATCCTTCTTCTTCTTTTATTATTTCGACAGATTCAACTTCTTCTTGTTGTTTTAATCTACTATTTACTTCCTTAGAGTTAATAATTCCTGTTCCAAGTGGTTTTGTTAAATCATCAACGCTAAGATTATTTGATTCTTCTTTAAACTGGTAATTACCTGTATTGACTGCTTTTATATCTGATAAGTCCTCAATAATTTTAGTTGATCGTTGTGGCTCTTCACCAAATATTTTATCTAGTGGATCACCAGGTAAAATTGTATCTTCAAAAAATAATTCTTCTGTTCTAGATTCAAAATGTTCTGGTCTCTTTTGAGCAGTAACAGGCGTTTTCTGTTTTCGAACTCTCGGTTTACTTTCTTCTTTAAGGGTAACTATTTGTGGTTCTTTTTTACTTAAAACCATCGAAGACTGAATAGCACCAGCTATTCCAATTAAGATTAAGATATCCCCGATTGAAAATCCTGGTATTGTTCCAAAAAGTGCAATAACTCCCGAAAGAATTGGAAATGGGATTATTATTCCTAAGAACGATAAAAGGGTTTGTGGTTGCATCAGTGAATAGATACCATTCATTCCAGTATAAATCGATTGAACTAATGTATAGTTAATTGGAATTTGTGATAAAACAGCATCTGATACTGGTAGATATCCACTATTAATGAAGGTAACTATAAAGTTTAACGTAACCCCAACAGATAAGAATATGGTAAATAAATCATCGAGATTAAAGATTAACATTAATAAGACTAGGATATAGGCTATAAAGTTTAATATTGGTAAATATTGCTCAATTGGAGTAACAAGCGGTTGTACCAAGAAAGCATAATGGAGCAAAATAAGCAGAATTACCCCAGCAAAGCCTAGGTACCATTTTTTATAAAGGTGGTTGAATATCGAACTTACAGATCCACCACGTGCAAATCCGATTATTAATCCTATTAAAACTGCTATGATTACAAACATATGAATACCTTAATTCTCTTTAAAACTAATCCTCATTAAATCTTAGGTTTAATATTCGACTATAATATAAATGTTTTGTATATTTTTTGCAAAAAAACAGGGGCAGTATTATCGACCGTTAAAAAAAGCGGTTTGATAAACCACTGCTTACCAAACCGTTGAATTTAATCTTTAAATATACGGTTCTATTAATCCGTAATTACCATCTTTTCTTAAGTAGACAACATTCACGTCATCTGTTTCAGCATTTAGGAAAACAAAAAAATCATGTCCTAATAATTCCATTTGGAGTGTAGCTTCTTCTACATCCATTGGTTTAATAGGGAATTTCTTACTGCGGACAACTCTCTTTGTTTCTTCTGGTTCCTCAACCTCTTCTACTAAATCAAGGTGGAACTTCTTAAAGTCATCCTGATAATGCCTCTTTAATTTGGTCTTATGTTTCCTTAATTGACCTTCTACTCTGTCAACTACCTTTTCAATTGCAGTCTTGATATTTCTATTCTTATTTTCAGCTCTAAGAACAGATTGTCCTAGAGGAATTGTAACTTCAACAACTTGTTCATTATTCTGTTGTGTAAAAGTTGCAAACATCTCAACATCTTCATCAAAATAACGGTCAAACTTAGCAAACTTCTTTTTTAACATATTTTTTACATCGTCAGAAACATGCATATTTTTTCCATAAATAGTATATTTCATTGTCAGCCCCTTTCTGGGCCGGTAAATTACCGGCGAGTGCACTTTAGATTTTTCATCTAAAATATGATGTAATTATGTTTTCCACTTCATCTTTCTAAATTCTTTCGGCGTAACCGTTAACAAAGCGGAATTTATGGTTATGATTATATCATTGAAAACCGTTTAAATAGTTAACTTAAAAGAAAAAACGATAATGGATTCCATTACCGCTCTTTACAATCTCGCCTGACCTGGTCTTTAACCCCACACTTGCCAACAATGGATTTTTGATTGTTGGTCTTATTTCTAGGACGCACTATGATCAGTCTAAATAGACCTTACGTGGATTGCTTCGCTTGCGACTAGCATCAACTTTCAACCACAGACACGAGACTTATTTTATTATAACGAATAAAAAAACAATTTAAAGACTTGTTTTCTCTTCTAAACTGAAAAGTTGAAGTTCACGTTGTTCTTGTTTCTATTGGAATTTCATGAACTGTGTTAAAGTTTTTCGTCTATTAATCATAAAAACCTTACTGTCTAAGAGAACCTTGTCATTTAAACAGAATCTATAGCTTTTCCTACTTTAATAAACGCCTAATCTACCTATATCTTCTTGTTAAATCTAACGGCTTTTCACTTTTTAGGTTAATGTTAACTGCTACAAAATGCAGAGCTAGAATGAATCTAGCGGTTCCTATCTTTTCATCAGTAACGTAGCTCACAAAGAACTTGGGCTTAACTGATAATAGAAAATTCGTTAAACTATGAACTTCAAATTTTCTGTTCTGAAGCTAACATTATCGCTGCTTCTAATCTCATCTTTTCTAATTCACAAGAAATTTCATAGGGCTCAAGTAGATCCTTGGTAAAATTAAAATTGTTAGCGTGACAGCCGCCACCACAAAAATAACGAGCCCAACAAGATTTGCATTTTATTTTATTTACTAAGTTAGCTTGTTTGAATTGTTCTAATATTTTAGTGTTAGTTAATCCCTCGTCTAAATTTCCAAGTTTAAAATCGGGATTTGAAACAAATTGATGACATGGGTAAATATCCCCTTCAGGTGTTATAGCAAGATAATCGGTTCCTGATCCGCATCCTGAAAGACGTTTATACAAACACGGTCCCTGGTCAAGATTTAAGTTAAAATGAAAGAATCGAAACTCTCCATCAAGAGCTAGTTTGGCTAATTTGTCATATTCCTTTTTTAATTGTGGTAAATCTTCCTTATTAATACCAAATTCCGAATTCTCATCTGTTACGACTGGTTCAATTGAGATACTTTTAATCCCTAAACTATTTAAATGAAGCACATCTTCAGAAAAATCAAGATTACATCCTGTATAGGTTCCTCTTACATAATAATCTTTACCTTGTTCTTCCCTTAATTTTGCCATCTCTACTATTTTAGGTGTTATAAATTCATATGAGCCACCACCGTTAATTGCCTTTCGAGTGTAATCGTTTACACTCGGACGGCCATCATGACTTAGGACAATATTATCCATTGTTTCATCAAGATAATTCATTACATCAGGTGTTAATCCTAAACCATTAGTTGTTAATGTAAAACGGAAATGTTTATTGTTTTCTTCTTCTAAACTTCGAGCGTAGTCCACTGTTTTTTTAACTACGTCTAAATTCATAAGAGGTTCACCACCAAAAAAATCAATCTCGATATTTCTTCTATTCCCACTTGATTTAACAACAAAATCAATCGCTTTCTTAGCAACTTCAAAAGGCATTAGGACACGTTTTCCCTTAAAATCACCTTGGCTAGCAAAGCAATAAGTACAACGAAGGTTACAGTCATGAGCTACATGAAGACACAAAGCTTTAACCCCAGTATTATCAATTGGTTTAATGTCTTCTAGTGCTTTTGAATATATTAAACCTTCTTCCTTTAATTCCTTTAACTCCTGATAAGCCTCATTGACTTCTTCCAGATCGAAACCTGTTATTCCATCTGGTTCTATTAAGTCCTCTTCACCTAATAATTGGTAAGTTAAAGAATCAAGCTCTAAAACTGTTCCTGTTTCTACATCGAGACAATAATATTTATCGTTATTCTTAAATTTATGGATCATAACATAAAAAAAACGGCTTAAAGCCGCTAGTATTTCTATTTATTTTGGCAAGGTTGATTTCCAACTGTACATGAAGTCTTACATGCTGATTGACATGATGTCTGGCATTCCCCACAACCTTTATTCTTTAAATTTTTTAGGGTGCCTTGTTTAATTATTTTTACGTGTTTCATTATTATTCTTCTTTTGTTTCTTCTTTTACTTCTGTTTCTTCAACTGATTCTGTTGGAGCTTCAATAGCTTCAGATTCATCAGTTATATCCGCATCATCGTTACCTGTATCTTCTTCATTATCGATTACAGACTCTTCCTCTGTAATAACCCTAGATATGGCTGCCTTAGTAATCATTAACCTGTTAAAATCTGGTAACATTTCTAAGACAACATTCTTCTCGTCAACTGCATAAACAACACCGTAGAATCCACCAATCGTAATAATTTCATCACCTATTTTTATATTATTCCGCATTTCCTGCAGTTCTTTTTGTTGCTTATTTTGTGGACGAATAAAGAAAAAATAGAAGAGAACAAGTAATAGAATCAACGGTAGAAAACTTAATATTGATTCCATTTTTTCTCCTTAATCGGAATACCATATTTTGAAAAAACTTCTTCTCTTAATTCAAATAAAGTCCCATTCTCAATGGCATTTCGAACCCTATTCATCAAATTTAGTGTAAAGTATAAATTATGATAAGTCAATAAACGAGCACCGAGTATCTCGTTACTTTTAATTAAGTGGCGTATATAAGCTTTCGTATAATTCCTACAAACAGGACAGTCGCATTCTTCATCTAAAGGAGTAAAATCATTAGCATACTGCGCATTACGGATTACTTTTTTACCCTGACTAGTTAAAGCTGTTCCATTCCTTGCAATCCTAGTCTGAAGTACACAGTCAAACATGTCAACTCCACGAAATACTCCTTCAATTAAGGCATCAATAGAACCAACACCCATTAAATATCTTGGCTTATTCTCCGGTAAATATTGGGTAGTATGACCTAAGATGTCAAACATTGTATCTTTTGATTCTCCAACTGATAAACCACCTATAGCATAGCCTGGAAAATCCATACTTACTAAATCTTTAGCCGATTGAGCTCTTAAGTCTTTGAACATTCCACCTTGAACGATACCAAATAGATTCTGATGTTCTGGATTCTTATGTGCTTTTAGAGAACGTTCAGCCCATCTGCTAGTCATCTCCATCGATTTTTTAGCATAATTATAATCTGCATCAGCAGGAGCACACTCATCAAAAGCCATCATTATATCAGAACCAATTATGTTTTGAATCTCCATAGACTTTTCCGGAGTCATAAAATGTTTAGAACCATCTAGGTGTGACCTAAAAGCAACCCCTTCTTCAGTTATTTCTCTTAAATCTGCTAATGAGAAAACTTGAAATCCGCCTGAATCCGTTAAAATTGGTCTGTCCCAATTCATAAACTTATGGAGACCACCAGCTTGTTCCATTATGTCCATTCCCGGACGTAAATATAAATGGTAACTATTTCCAAGAATAATCTGGGCTCCCATTTCCTTTAAGTCATCTTGATCCATTGACTTAACTGTTGCTTGGGTTCCTACAGGCATAAAAATTGGAGTTTCAATAGCTCCATGATCTGTAATAATTCGACCTCTTCTAGCCCCTGTATCCTTATCTTTTTTAATTACTTCAAATTCAAACATTATTCTATAAACATGGCATCGCCAAAACTAAAAAATCGATAGTTATTATCTTTTGCGTGTTCGTAGGCTTCTAAAATCTTATTTCTATCATAAAATGCGGATACTAACATTAAAAGTGTTGATTTTGGTAAATGAAAATTTGTAACTAGAGCATCTACCACTTTTAAATCCACACCCGGATAGATAAAAATCTCAGTATCTCTTGTTCCAGGTACAACATTTCCATTTTCATCAACCGAGCTTTCTAATGCACGAACTGACGTTGTTCCAATTGCTACGACTCTTCCACCATTAGTTTTTGTTTCATTAATTAACTTAGCTGTTTCTTCCGGTATTGTGTAATGTTCTGTATGCATTTCATGTTTTGTAAAATCTTCTTCTTTAACAGGTCTAAATGTTCCTAATCCAACATTTAACGTTACAGGAACAATCTTGATTCCCATTTCTTTGATTTTAGCTAATAACTCTTCGGTAAAATGAAGTCCAGCAGTTGGAGCTGCAGCAGAACCAAGTTCCTTAGCATAGACCGTTTGATACCGATCATTTTCCTCCAATTTCTCATGAATGTATGGTGGAAGAGGCATTTCTCCAATTTCTTCAAGAACTTCTTCAAATACTCCTGGGTAGCTAAATTCTATGTGACGAATTCCTTGCTCTCCCCTATCGACAACTTTACCTTCTAAATTATCACTAAATACGAGTTCATCACCAACATGAATTCTTCTTCCTGGCTTAACTAAACATTCCCAGATATCTCCACTGACTTGTTTTAAAAGAAGAGCTTCAACTTTACCATGGGTATGTTTCTTTTCACCATGAAGTCTGGCAGGAAGAACTTTTGTATCATTAATAACTAAAAGATCGTTTGGCTTTAAATATTCTAAAATATCATGGAAGTATCTATCTTCAATAGTTCCATCTTCCCTGTTTAAAACCATTAACTTTGAGTTGTCTCGTTTATCTTCAGGATGTTGAGCAATAAATTCTTCAGGTAATTCATAATCGAAATCAGAAGTTTTATATTCACTCATTTAGATCTTCAAACCTCATTTGAGTTGTATTTAATCTATTCTTCTCTAATCCTAAATGTTTATACCCATTTGATGTAACAACTCTTCCTGTATGGGTTCGAATTAGCATGCCCTGCTGAATTAAATAAGGTTCATAAACATCTTCAATAGTCGAAACTTCTTCGCCTAAAGCTGCTGCAATTGCTTTAATCCCAGCAGGACCTCCATCATAGTAATCAATAATAATTTTAAGGAGTCGTCTATCGATCTCATCTAATCCCTTATCATCTATTTCATACAAATCTAATGCTTTTTTTGAAGTTTCAAGATTAATCTCAGAATCTGAATAGACATCAGCGTAGTCTCTGACACGTTTAAGGAGTCTATTTGCTATTCTAGGAGTCCCTCGTGATCTCTTTGCTAATTCTTCAGTTGCTTCTGGTTTAATATTTACATCTAAAATTTTAGAAGATCGACTTATAATATTTTCTAAGCTTTCAGGATCATATAGATCAAGTCGTTCAATTACTCCAAAACGATCTCTGAGTGGTTTTGTTAATGATCCTTGGTTTGTAGTTGCACCAACAAGAGTGAAATGGTTTAAGTCTATTCGTATCGATTTAGCAGCTGCACCCTGTCCAATAACAATGTCAATCTTATAATCCTCCATTGCTGGATAGAGTATTTCTTCAATAACACGGGAAAGCCTATGAATTTCATCTATAAAAAGAATATCTCCTTCCTTTAGGGAAGTTAGAATTGCAGCTAAATCTCCTGGTCGTTCAATAGCAGGTCCAGAAGTTGTCCTTATATCTGTTCCCATTTCATGAGCGATTATATTAGCTAAAGTCGTTTTACCTAAGCCTGGCGGTCCATAAAGTAAAACATGATCCAAAACCTCTCCTCTGTTTTTTGCTGCTTGAATATAGATATTAATTTTTTCTTTAAGGTTTTCTTGTCCAATAAAATCACCAAGGTAATTAGGTCTTAATTCCTGATCTAGTTCTTGATCAACTTTTGTTACTTCTGTTGTAATAATTCTATCTTTCATTTAACTATTCAACCTCATTAATGCATCTCGAACTAAATCTTCAACCTCAATTCCTTCCGTATAAATGCTCCTTACAACATCGCTTGAACTTTCCCAACTAAAACCAAGTGAAGTTAAAGCTGAAACGGCATCATTAAAGACTTGATCACTTATTCGAACCTTTTCAATAGCTCCCTCACTGTCTCCAGCTACTTCCTCACGTATTCGGACATTCTTATATTTGTCTTTTAATACGGTTATGATGAGTTCAGCTCCTTTTTTACCAATACCATTTGCTCTAGTTAATTCTGTTACCCTTCCTTCAGTAATAAAACGAATTAACTGATCCCTATCGTACAGGGATAGTAAAGATAGAGCAGTTCTTGGACCAACTTTGTTTACAGAGATTAAATCAGTGAATATTTGTCTATCTTCATCTTTAGTAAAACCATATAGAATAATGTCATTTTCTTTAAAAATTGGATAAAGGAAGATAATAATTTTTTCACCTAAAGCTGGTAAATCTTGGATAGTTCTTAGTGAAATGAAAACATTGTAGAAGAAGGAAGGAGTTTCTATGATAATGCGATCTTCTTTGATCTCGCTTAATATTCCTTGTAATCGGTCAAACATTTTAAAAAATAGAGATCCCAAATATGAAGTCCAATTGATTAAATGACGCCTATCGGTCATCCAAGTGGGTATCCTGTCCATAACTTCTGCCTTCTAGTGATCTTGTATAGCCTGACATCCGACTACGGAACGCAGATTCCCTATTAAAAAGTGTAGGTTCAAGTAAAAATTGTAACTAACACTTCAGGATCAATTTATATTATATCCTAATTTAAATAGTTATGTTCTATTTTAATATACTCAACGCTTGAGCAATATTTTCTACTGGAAAAAATTCCATATTTGGTCGATTCTTTTTGAATTGTTTCATATTTCCAACAGGAAGGACACATTTTTTAAATCCTAACCTAACGGCTTCTTTTACTCTGTCAGTTGCATTTTGCACTTCACGGACTTCGCCGGTTAATCCAACTTCTCCGAAAACAACCAAATCTCTTGGAATTTCTCGATTCAAGAAAGAAGAGTATAACGCAAAAACTACTGCTAAGTCAAGTGCTGGTTCATCACATCTTATTCCACCAACTATATTACTGTAGCAGTCCATATCCTTTAATGATATTCCTAATCTTTTTTCTAAAATTGCAATTAAGAGAATCATCCTATTAAAGTCATATCCAGTTGCCATTCGCCGTACATTTGAATAATTAGAATCAGAAACAAGTCCTTGAAGTTCTAAAAGTAACGGTCTACTTCCTTCTATTGAAGGCGTAACAACGGATCCACATGTATTTGAAGGCCTAGAAGCTAACATGATTTCTGATGGATTCTTAACCTGTTCTAATCCAGTATCACTCATTTCAAAAAGACCAACTTCATTCGTTGCTCCAAATCTATTCTTAGTTGCTCTTAGAATCCTATAAGAATGATATCTCTCTCCTTCAAAGTAGAGCACTGTATCAACCATATGCTCTAAAATCCTAGGACCAGCTAAATTACCTTCTTTTGTAACATGTCCAACTAGTAGAATAGTAATGTTATTATTCTTAGCTAACTTCATTAAACGGTTTGTAGCATCCCTAACCTGACTAACTGTACCAGGAGTTGAAGAAAGTTCAGGATTATACATTGTTTGGATCGAATCAATAACAACTGTTTCTGGTTTTTCAGCTAAAATAACATCTTCAATTATATCTATGTTTGTTTCTGCTAAAAAACTTAAGTTATCAGACTTTACTCCCATCCTGTTAGCTCTTATTTTTAACTGCTCTACACTTTCTTCACCTGAAATATAGATAATATTCCTATTTTGGTTAGCAATCCCTTCAGCAACCTGAAGTAATAGAGTAGATTTTCCAATACCAGGATCACCACCAAGTAAAACCAAAGCCCCAGGTACAATACCACCGCCCAAAACTCGGTCAAGTTCACCGCTTCCGGTTTTAACTCTTTTAACATCAACATTTTTAATATCACTTAACCGTTGTGTTTTAGTTGTACTTCGAACTCTTCTACCACTTTTTTTAGTTTCAACTTCCTCAATGAAAGAATTCCATTCATTGCATTCAGGACACTTTCCCATCCATTTAGGTGAAACATATCCACATTGTTGGCAAACAAATCTTTTAGTTGTTTTCAATTCTGTAAATTTCCTTTGTAAGAAAAGAATAAAAGTAAGGTGTAGAAAATGGGTTTAAATCAAATATCAAACTCAAAATATTATAACAAAATCAATGAACAAACATAACAACTGACAATTGTTACATCATAAAAGAATAAATCGAGAAGGATGTTTAACCGGATTACAACAGAATAAAGCTTCGAAATATCGTTAAAAAGAGATCCTAATTTTAATTAAGAAGACAATTTAAATATCACAATATAATTATGAATTTAAATTATTAATCTTTTTCTAAACCTTCTAATATATTATTAACAGTATCCTGGATTTCATTAATCTCATCTCCTATTTTATGAATATCATCTGCACATTTTAAGAATTGAGCATCAAGTTCTTGAACTTCCTCTTTTGTTGCTGAAGCTCCTTCATGAATTTCAGTCCTTCTTTTAAAAATTTGATCTAATTCATCATTTTTAGAATTTAATTCCTCTTTTAGTTCATATAATCTATTAATTTGGCTCTCAAGAAATTGTCTAATCTTTTCATCATTTGTCATATCAATCACTCCATTTTTAAAATACAATTTATTGAATTTATAAGTAGTAAGTTCATTGTAAATAAGTAAAATAAACAATTCAGTAGTTTATGGGCATCGAATTAGCTTCCAAAACAGTTGCATAAAGTTCGAAATTGATCAAAATCATTTATTTTTTAAAAGGCCTACTGATTTTTAAGGGCAAAGTACACTCAAAATCCGATTTACTTAATTTTAAAAGTTACTACTCACTTGTTAATACATAATATTTAAATTCTCTTATTTCATTACGATTCTTATTAAGATCTAATCGTTATTAAATATAAAATCAAAAAAATTTTACAGTTAACTGAGTTAGATCCTAAAATTCACAAAAAAATTTAAAAATTCCTTGAAAATTTTATTCTAAAATCGTTGATTTTTAGCGAAATTTGTGAATTTTAGAGAAATTTATAATATAGTAAAATTTTTACCCTGATTGTAGTAAAGAAAACATAGATTTTCTAGAAAATATGGAAGTAATCGTTTAAAACTTGCTAAATTCTCGTATTTTTGCTATTTTAGCTCTAAATACGCCTGTTGAATGTAGATTTCTTGACTTTTTCTACTCTAACCACTATAATAGAATTACAATATATTGTAGACGTAGACGAAATACGTTATTTAGCTAAACAGAAATTTCGTAATTATCCCTTACGGTTTTGAACTTCGGTTCATTTGTATTCAACCCAGTCGACTGGAAGCTTTTAAAGCTTTAACAATTTAGCCTTCACTTAAGTATTATAAACGATTAAGTGGTAATCAATAAAGACAATAACTAAAAGGTTTAAGTAAAGTTTGTAAAGTCTCAATTACTAAGTTTGTATCCTCTTCTTTAAACATTTACTTACGCCTATACCTCCTTAGTCCAATTTTGTTAGTAAATTTGGACTTCCTATTCTATGACCATAGATAAAATGACCTTTAGGATGATAGTGGGACACCCTAAAGGTCTTTA